>JAUYTA010000891.1 GCA_030695265.1 Bacteroidota bacterium | reverse complement strand
CAGTTTCGTGTGGTGGCCGACACTTTCAGTTTCGACTCGAAAAACGGATTGGTCAGCTTCGAGGTTCCATAACCGGCAGCACAGAAAATAAACACATCTTTCCCGATGATTTCAAAACGATCGGGCAAATACTGAAACATTTTAATTTTCTCCAGAAATTCCGGTGAAGGAATTTCTTTTAGAAAAGTGAGATGCAGCCGGTTGATATCCGCATTTGGTTCTTTCCAGAAAGGATTATTCACAATCGATTCAGCCCATTCTTCTGCTGTCCTGACAATCACCGGAACATCAAAACCAAAGATTTCAGTAATTGCATGCTGAATGTTTTGTTCCATATCTGTAGTTGAATTATTTTGATTCGATTCGAAAATCACATTTCCGCTTTGTATGTAGGTTTCCACCTTCGAAAAACCCAGCTTTTCGAACAACACCTTCAGATCCTTCATCAGGATTTTGCGGTTTCCTCCCACATTGATTCCGCGAAGTATGGAGATGTAGCGCATGATTTGAAAATTTGAGAATTTGGAGATTAGAAAACTATTGTGACCTATGTGCCTATTGTGGTTCTAAAATCAACTTGCCGTCCTCAATCCGGTAAATCCGATCCATTTTTTTTGCCACATCCATCGAGTGTGTGACCACAATCAGGGTAACTCCTTCTTCCTGATTTAGTTCAACAAGCAAATCGGTCAGATTGAAGGCTGATTTTTGATCGAGTGCACCGGTTGGTTCGTCGGCCAGAATGAGTCCGGGACGGTTAATCAATGCACGGGCAACCGCAGTTCGCTGGCATTCGCCACCCGATAATTCCGAAGGTTTTTGATGCGAAACTTCTGTCAGTCCCATCCGCGAAATCAGTTTTTGAGCACGTTCGAGCGTTTCCTTTCCCTGAAGTTTTTTATCTATCAGAGTTGGAAGTAAAATATTTTCGAGCAAAGTGAGCTGCGGCAGTAGATGGTGCAACTGAAAAACAAAGCCGATTTTTTCATTCCGGAATGCGGCCAGTTGCTGATCAGAAAACACCGATAAATCCTGATTTTCGAAGTGCATTTTGCCCGAATCCGGACGATCCAAAGTTCCGATCAAATTCAGTAAAGTGGTTTTGCCAGAACCCGAAGGCCCAACGATGGCAATCCGTTCTCCGGCATTGATTTCCAGATCAAGCTGATCGAGAATCGTTCGATCTTTGGAGTAGGATTTGGTTATTTTTTCTAGTTTTAGAAGCATTCCTGAATGATTAATTATTATTGATGATTGATTATTTTAATCTTGGCGTTTGCTATATAAATTAACAAATTATCTAGTTGTCTTGGTGAAAGTAATGTTCCTGTTTCTTGTAAAATATTCTGCTGCAACAAATAGCATTTGCAAAAAAACCGCCCATATTCTTTATCAACAGAACCCATTTCAATTATATTTTCCATTTCGTTGGAAAGTTTCAATTTGAATTGCCTTAAAGAGGACATTGCGCGTGAATCATATAGAAAAAAAAGATTTGGCAAATGAAAATGTAGATATTTCGAACTAAACGAACGTTTTTCGAGTTTAGTAATATCAAAGACTCTTTCAATTAAATATTTATGTGTCTTTAGTATGGAAGGTATTGACTCAATATTTAATGAAAATAAAGATATTTTTTTTAGATAACCATCAATCTCTGAATTCATAAAAGCATTTACAACCGTCAGTTTGTAAAAATCATCATTAATATCCTCAAGTATTTCTTTCCTTCTTTCAATTGCAGCTGCATAAGAACGACCTATAAGCCAAACTTTGGCAATAATTTCTTCATCAGTTATATGAGTAAAATAATTTGCACAGAGATCATACAGCACTTTATTCCCTAAGTCCCATGGTGTTTTTTTTATACATTCATTTACTAAGGCGATATTGCAATTTCCTGACATAAATAGTTTCTAAAATTCTTTACTTTTTCATAGCACTATTATAAACCTCCACCATCTTTTTTGCCTGAGCATGAATATCGAAATGCGCTTTCACACCGGCAATTCCGGTAGCACTTAATTCCTGAAGGCGGGCATCGTCGAAAATAAGTTCACCAAGGGCTTTCGCCAATAATTCCGGTTTATTTTCGCCATAAACGACACCACCACCACTGGCTTCAATTACTTCGGGGAAAGCGCCCAAAGCGGGTTGAACCATCGGAATTCCGGAAGCCATCGCTTCGAGCATATACAATCCGAAAGCTTCGCCATTTAGCACCGGAACCGAAATCAGGCGCACCGAATCGAAGAATTTCTGCCGTTCTTCGCCTTCAAATTCGTCCACCCAAAACACATCGGCTTCGAGTTTGGCTTTGGCCAGTTTTCGTTTTTGCTCTTTAATGAATTGCAGATCGTCACCAGTTTTTCCACCCGTAATTTTTAGTTGTACCGACGAATACTTTGGATCTTTCCGGAGTATAATAAAAGCATCGACCAAAACAGCCAACCCATTTTCTTCGCACATCCGCGAAAGGTAGCCAATCATTGGTCCCTTTTCTGTGATCGGTTTTGGCGAATAATCAGCCGTATCAACTCCCAAATGAACGGTTTGCATTTTGCTTTCTGGAATCGTCATGCGCTGATGAATTTCCGTAGCAAAATAATTGCTGACGGGAATAAACACATCCACATCTTTTCCACGCTCACTCATCAAATCCCATACTTCTTTGCGGAAATGATCGTCCATGGCGTCCACCCACACATCTTCGTCCTGAAGTGAGCAAATAACCGTCACATTCATCCGCTGTTTAATTCGGTGAGCCAGCCCCAGCAACAAAGCATTCGAGAGGTGAACCACATCGGGTTTCGCCTCATCCGCCAGCCAATCGACCAGCCGTTCCAGTTCCTCTTTTTGGCCGCCATCTTCGCCCATCAACATCGATATGGTCATGCCTTCCAGCCCTTTTGCACGGGTTGAACCAGCTTTTCGGGCAGCCATTTCCAAAACACCTTTTGAGTCGAGTGCATGTTCGACAAAAGCAGGCATGTGCTTAAAAATGGGAAATTGCTGTTTGAGGTAAAGGTTTACCGCGCCATAGAAGACAGGCACTTCATCCAAATCGTGGGCATCGTCGAAAATGGGCAGATACAGCGGAACTTTAATTACCTTATGACCCAAATCTTTCAGTGCCCTGACAAATTTGCTGTCGCGCATACAGTTTCCGCAGTAAAAACTACCGCCCGAACCCGGAATTATTTGTGCTATTTTAAGCCCCACCCCAGCCCTCCCCGAAGGGGAGGGAGTAACAATGCTCTGTTCCATACTATTCACTTATATATTTGAGATACTTTTCAAAGCTGCATTCTTTCTCTCCCCCTTCGGGGGAGTTGGAGGGGGCTTTGGGGTTTGGGTGGGGCTTCTTTACCCAAATATATAAATCCTTCCGTCGCCTGCACCTACCACAATTTTTCCTGAAACGACTGCCGGACTTCCGATGATGGGACTTCCCAGCTCGTATTTCCAAAGTTCAGCGCCGGTTTTCAGATCGTGGATGTAAATCATTCCGTCCATCGTTCCGGTAATTACTTTTCCGGAGGCAATTACCGACGACGATTCAACACGATTGCTGGTTCTTACCTTCCAAACCACTTTTCCTGAACTTTTATCGAAACAATATATAAACCGATCCTGATTACCAATCACAATCAAGTTCCCGCTTAAAGCCGGTGATGCGATAAATGGCAGGTTTTTCTCCGGATCATCATACGTCCACGCAACTTTGCCGCCTTCCAGATCAATACAAAAAAAACGGCCTTCATAATCGCCCACATAGGCAAACTTTCCATCGATCACGGGTGATGAAGCCACATAAGTATCAAGTTTGATCTTTTTGAACACCTTTCCTGTTTCGATGTTCACCAGATGCACAAAGCCATCGCAACCGCCAAACACGGCATTTTTGCCATACAATGCCGCTGCGCCGTTAACGTAATTATCCGATTCGTATTGCCAGATGCTATCGCCTTTATCAAAGCCTAGTGCGTGCAGGTTATAATCGTAACTGCCAACCACCAGCCGTATTTGGTTCCCAACTTTCAGCCAGTTGGCCGAACCCATAATCTGATTGTCGGTTGTGTATTTCCAGATTTGCTTGCCTGTTTTTTCATCCAACCTGAAAAACATGCCATCGAGCGACCCAAATATAACCGATCCTTCCAGGAGAAGGGCAGGAGCTTCGATTGCGTTACCGGAAACGAATTTCCATTTCTGTTTTCCATCGAAACCAATTGCATACATCGAACCATCAGTAGATCCGCAAAAAATCGTTTGTCCGGAAATTACAGGCGAAGCTTTAATATCATCTCCCGTTTGAAACGAGGATAAAAGCTTGGGTTTCTCCGGAATAGTTGCCGAAGTTGCTCCTGAAAGCTGCTGGTTTCCGC
The DNA here is from genome assembly GCA_030695265.1 of Bacteroidota bacterium. Taxonomy (GTDB): domain Bacteria; phylum Bacteroidota; class Bacteroidia; order Bacteroidales; family Prolixibacteraceae; genus Aquipluma. The sequence continues at coordinate 8,083 of JAUYTA010000891.1, read as the reverse complement.
GGAAGATGGACCAGCTGGATTGTGCGGAAAGAAAACCCAACAGAAGCGTATTTATAAATATGAATAGCAGAAGTCTTTTGAGAATCATTGGATTAGAATTGATATTTGATTTTATGGTATAAAAATAGTAAACGATTCATATAAAACCTGCCAAATGTTCAATTCACGGCTATTAGATTTGTTAATAAAACTGAATGCTAAAAAATTAGTTCAGCCTATATTGAAGTTGTAAAATAAATGCCTAAAAACCGAAACACACCATTTCTTCTAAAATGTTTATATTTGGTGCATGAAGGATAAAAACTACATATTACAAATAATCAAAACATCTGTAAATTCTACTGATCCGGATGCCGTATTAATTTTGTATGGGTCATATGCCAGGGGTGACTACAGAGATGATTCCGATGTCGATTTATTGGTTCTGCTTGATCAGGAAAAAATTACAAGAACCGATGAGAAAAGGATAAAATATCCTTTGTATGATATTGAATTTAACACCGGCACAATCATTAGTCCTCTGGTATTTTCTAAAAAAGATTGGGAAACCAGGCACCGGATTACTCCATTTTATGAAAACGTTAACAGGGAGGGTCAGGTTTTATGAATGCTGATGAACGACAGGAATTAGTAAAATACCGGATATCAAAAGCCAGAGAAACTTTTAATGAAGTTAATCTGCACATTTTCAATAGCCTTTGGAATACTGCTGTCAACCGACTTTACTATTCATGTTATTATGCCGTAATCGCATTATTGATAGAAAAAGAATTACAACCCCAGACGCATTCAGGAGTTAGGCAAATGTTTGGATTACATTTTATAAAAACCGGAATCATTGACAATTCATCTGGCAAATTTTTTACAGACATTTATGACTTGCGACAATCAAGTGATTATGATGATTATGTGACTTTTGATCTGAATGCATGCAGGCACTACTCAGTTCAACTTATTTCTTTAGCTCAAATGTTCTACTTGTTGATTCTTCTGCAGTGGGAAAATCAGCCGGGACTGGCAGCGTTACTTTGCCCGTTGCAGCCCACTGTACTCCACGGAGGAAAGTGGTTATAAATCCTACTCCTTCGCATGAATAGTCATCGTGTCCTAAAGTAGTGTGAAAAATACGTCCTTTTCCGTAGGTCAAAACCATCAGAATGGGTTCGTGCCGATCGGTTGGGGCCTTTCCCGACATATCTTTACCTGTCGCCAAAACGATCATGTTCTCGCCCGGTCCACGTAATTTGGCGTAACATTCGTCTTTGGCAGTCAGCCAAACTTTCGGCAACCCTTTCGTAATAGGATGGTCGGCAACACGAATGGTAACAGGGACGATATGCTGTGGTCCATGTGCACCTGCACCCCCGGGCGTATGATCGCGCACCAACTCACCTTCGTTGGTATAATAAACATACGGACCATCTTTTTCGTTCCGGTCGCCCCATCCGCCAAGTCCAATCATCTTGTTGTATTCCAGCCAGGTAGGGAACGAGTTATCGGCAGCATGTACCGAAACAAAACCACCACCCGCTTTCATATATTTTTCAAGTGCTTTCTGTGTAGCTTCGGGCCAATCGGCTGCTTTCCATCCAAAATTGGAAATTACCACATCGTATTTTTTGAACGAAAGTATAAAATCAGGATCAGTTTTTGGTTCTTTCAAATCCTGTGTTTTACCCACACCAGCCAATGGGAGATATGCTTTTTCACGTTCACCCTTCCATGTGAATTGTGTTCGCCGGATATCTACTGTAAACAAACCGGTTTCTTCCAGGTATTGCTTCATCATGATGGTAGATTTAGGCCATACCTCGTGATTATTCTGTCCGTCAACAATGAGCACTTTTATTTTTGCTTCTACGGAAAACGTTAAAATTAAAACACATACAATACTTAAAATAATGGTTCTCATAGCAGGTTATTTTGTTGGTTTAAATTTGCTCTTCCACATTAAACATCGCCAGCGCCCCTGTTGGACATGCTTTTGCGACAATGGCCGCTGTTTTTTCAAGACCTTTTTGAATGCTTTCGTTAAAAGGAACACCCACTTTTACATCGAAACCCCGACCAATAAAAGTAAAACCAAATTCTTCCTGATGCTGGCGGGTTAAGCGAACGCAGATTCCACATTTGATGCATTTTGCCGGTTCGTAAACAATACCTTCACGATGAATAAACTTCTTCACATTCAGGCGTTCTTCGCTTTGAAAGCGTTTCTGAACTGCATGATACCGGTCAGATAATTCACGCAATACACACGATTCAGGATTACGGCAGTCGCAGTGCATGCAGCGTTTTGCTTCCCGAATGGCAGCTTCTCTTGTGAAACCTTCTTTGTCAGCTTTTTGTCGTGGTGCATTTTCCGAATCCTTTTGATATTCAATAAACTCAATTTCTGCCAGTCGCCCAAACTTTGAATTGAACCGAACAGGATATCCTTTTACTTCTGAAGTTTTTAAGTAGTTATCGATAACAGTTGCCACTTCTTTACCCTGACCAACCGAGCGCACTGCCAGTTTTGAGGTACGAACGGAGTGCCCAATGGCAAAAACTTTCGGTATAGATGTAACATGACTGGTCTTTTCAACAGTAATTCCGGCTTTGTTTGTATTTAGTCCAAATGACAAATTTCCTTCAGAAATGGTTCCATTGGCTACAATAACCGCATCAAAATCATTTTGTAATTCAGAAAAACGATTATCATCAATTGTTTCATTCAGTCGGATTTGAACTCCTGTTGCCACAATTTGAGCCACTTCCTGTTCAACAACTTCATTGGGTAAAATTTCCTGATCAATCTGAAGCAATTCGCCGCCAGCCTGACTATTTTTTTCAAAAATTATTGCCTGATGGCCTTTGATCTGCAAATAATATGCAGCAGCCAATCCGGCAGGACCAGCGCCAATAACAGCTACTTTTTTTCCTGAAAGTTCTGCCAGTTGCGGCTGGTATGGTTTTTCTGTTTTTAAATCTTCGTCTCCTGCATATCTTTTTAGTAAACAAATTGAAACCGCTTCGTCCACCTGTTTGCGGCGGCAACCGGCCTCGCACGGAGCCGGACAAATACGTCCCAAAATGGAAGGCAAAGCAATGTCCCGTTTCACCACTTCAAGCGCTTTGGCAAAATCACCTTTGGCAATCAGGCGGTTCATCAGCGGAATATTCATGTGCGCCGGACAAACCAACTGGCAGGGAGCTTCACAGTCGCCAACATGCTCGCTCAAAAGCAATTCCAGCGCAGCTTTCCGCGATTCGATGGTTTCTGCATCATTGGTGATGATCGTTTGTCCTTCGAAAGCAGGAGTAGAACAGGAGGCAAAAAAACGCCCGTTTTTAGCATCTTTTACCAGGCAAATCATACAGGAGGTGAAATGTTCTGTTCCTTCCAGATAACACATGGTTGGAATTTCTATTCCAAGGGATTGAGCAGCTTGCCAAACTGAAGTTCCAGGTTGAACTTCAATGGTTTGGTTATCTATTGTGAGTTTTACCATCTTTGTTTTTTCTTTCAGATCTGGCGGTTTTTAAAACCGGTCAAATCTATTAAATTATTGTGTCTTTCTGGTCAGCTCTTCTGCTATTGTACGTCCTTGTTTTACCCTGTCGGCCATTCCGATACCGTCGCGGATGTTTCCGGCTAAAATCAATCCCGGGTATTTTTGCTGAAGTTGTTCTATCATTTCATAACGTTTCCCAGTGCTTTCGGTGTATTGCGGAATGGCTTTCGGGTATCGCAATATTCGGGTCATGTCGGCACTTAACGATCGGTTGCTCAGCATTCGCGGGAGGTCTTTGTTCAGAAGCGACTCAATTTCGTAATTATCCATTTCAGCAATGTCGGGGCGTTTGGTTCCTCCCATAAACACCGATAACAGAGCACCACCTTTTGGGGCGCGACCTTCAAAAAACGACGAGGTAAACAATACGCCAAGAATATTTTTCTTTTCCTTTCCGGGGACTAATCCGCCAAAAGCCTTTAACGACATACCTTTCCATTTGTTGAATCCGAGCAAAACCTGCGTAACAGCAGCATATTTCAGTTCATTGAAAGGAGCAACTTCCTCTTCATTCAGAAAAGGCAATAGTCCCGCCAATGCATATCCTCCGCAGGTGGTAACCAGATGCGTAGTTTCCAGCGAAATCAATTGTTCAGGAGTGGTAATTTGCAGCTGAAATCCGTTGGATGTTGGTTTCACCATGGTATTTTCAACTGAAAGCATAATATTTTCAGACCCAACAGATTCGGTCATGGCTTCAATCAGGTGGCTCAGTCCTCCTTTGGCCGAAAATACTTCCCGGGTGGCTTTTTTAGTGCGTTCGTCCTTCGGAAGCTTTGCCTTTTTCATTGCGCCTTTGATGAAACTTCCGTAGTCCTGTTCCAGCTGATAGAGCTTTGGCAAAGCATACCGTGTAACCAATTTATTAGGATCGCCGGCATAAATTCCGGAGATAAACGGATCGACAGCATAATCGAGAAAACTTTCCCCCATCCGGCGTTTTACAAGTTCTGCCAGTTTTTCGTTCGGATCGGTTCCCTTTGCACGGAAAGGTTCGCCCAGAATCCTGAATTTATCGTACCATGTAAAAAGTGGTGTGGTAATGGCCGACCAAAGTCCTGAAGGAAGTGCATTCCATTGGCTGTTTTTCCAGATTAGGCGGCGTTTTGCATTTGGATCGGCAACTTCGAGTGTGCATTTTCCGGCCAGTTCCTCAAATAATTCGGTCATTTCAGGATGAGAAACTACACCCGTATTGGGACCAGTTTCGTACACAAAACCCTGCTCACTGATCGTTTGAATCACCCCTCCGGTTTTTCCAGATTTATCGATGACCAGGAAATTAATACCAGCTTTTTTCAGGTACAGTGCTATTGTCAAACCGGTCAATCCGGCGCCAACAATAACAACTTCTATTTTTTGTGATTCAGCCATGAGTTACACTGGTTTTGAAAAGTTGGTTTGCCCTGCCTGAGTCAGCGGATCAAGCGAGGCAGCTACATTTCTGATAAACAATTGTCCGTCCGGGGTAATCTGTATTTTTTCTTCTGAAAGGCTGATAATTCCATCAGTTTCAAATTGTTGAAGCAATTCAGGATTGTAGATCGTATTCTTTTTTATTTCTTCGGAAGTGAACCCGAGTCGGTCACCGATTCCATTCCAGACAATCTGCTCGTTGCACATCAATTCATTGATTACTTCTCGCACAATTACTTGTTGATCAGTGAGTGCATAACCTTTGATGGTGGTTAGTTCCCCCTGATTTATCTTGACAATGTATTCGTCGATTGATTTGGTATTCTGTGAATAAACTCCGCTCAGCTGGCTGATTCCTGTCACTCCGAAAGCATACACCTGACCGGTGGTGCGGCGGGTGCAATATCCCTGAAAGTTGCGGTGCAATTGTTTGTTTTTGCGGGCAATGGTGAGCTCATCATTTGCATTGGCGTAATGATCCATTCCAATTGCTTCGTATCCGTTTTGCGTAAGAAGCGAATAAGCTGCTTCGAACATTTTGATTTTTTCGTCACTGGCCGGAAGTCCGACTTTCTCCAGTTTCTTCTGAATTTTGCTTACCCACGGCACATGTGCATACGAAAAAGTAACCAACCGATCTGGTTTTAACTCTATCGCTTTCTGAATGGTTTGGGCAAAATTTAAGGCAGTTTGTTTTGGTAAACCGTAAATAAAATCAAGGTTTACAGCTATTTCAGGCGAATCCTGTTTTAAAAATGACATTAGCTCCTGAACCGGCATTCCGGGTTTATCGCGGTTTACTGCATCCAATACTTCCGTATCAAAATCCTGAATTCCAAGGCTGAAACGGTTAAATCCGGCTTTTTTAAGTCCGGTCATCTGCTCAAAAGTTAGATAAGCCGGATTGACTTCAATGGCAATTTCAGGATCAGGAATAAACTGAAAAGTTGAAAAAAGTAGTTCGTTGATTTCCTGAAGATATTCTACAGGAATGGCGTTTGGCGTGCCTCCGCCGTAATGAATTTGTGAAACTTTACGGTTTTTATCGAGCCGCGATGTCACCATTTTTATTTCCTGAAGCAGTGCTTTATGGTAGGCATCAACCACCTCTTTCTGACGCAATGCATAAGAATTGCATCCGCAAAAAAAGCACATTTTCAGGCAAAACGGAATATGTATGTATATAGAAATGTTTTGAGGGTTCCATCCATTTGAATCATCGACGGCCTTCAAATAGTTGGCTGGACCAAAATTTTCAGAAAAAAAATTGGCCGGCGGATAACTGGTGTATCGTGGAACCGGATGGTTGTATTTTTCGAGTAATTCGCGGTTAATCATAGCAATGGAGTTTCAAGTTCAAAGTTCAAAGTTCCAAGTTGTGCTCTGTCCGGCATTTTCTTGTTTCTTATTCCTTGTTCGATATTTCTTTCTTAATTAAATAGTTCTTAATACTGGGATTCATGATACTTCCTTCTTAGTTATTTTCCAAAAGCGTTACCTATAGTTTCAATTCATTAAATTATTGATAAAGTCTCAATCGAAGGGTAACTTGGAACTTTAAACCTGAAACTTGGAACTACTTATCGTTTCCAGTCTGTTCTTTTTACCCAATCGGCCAGAAACCGTGCGTTTTCGACCGAAATGCCCGGCATAAAACCGTGGCCAAGGTTGAAAATCCAGTTTTGATTGTTTTTACCAAATTCGATGTACGGCTGAAGTGCCTTTTCAATTTCAGGCTGGCTTGAATACAACATGCGCGGATCAATATTGCCTTGTAACCCGATTTTCGGGTGAACTATTTTTCTGGCAGTATCGAGCGGAGTTTGCCAGTCGATGCTCAGGAAGTCGCAATCGTCGGGCGAAATGTCGGCAATGCCAGTTCCCAATCCTTTGGGAAAGAAAATAAATGGAATTCCTTTTTCACGCACAGCATCACCAATTCTCCGGATCGAAGGCATGAACAAATCCTTGTACAAGTCCGCTGGAATCAATCCCGCATGGGTGTCGAACAACTGGAAAACATCGACTCCGTGTTTTATCTGACCTTCTGCATAAACAATTGAAAGTTCGGTCACCACATCAATCAGTTGACGTGTAGTTTCTTTATTTTGATAGATGAATTTAATTGCATCAGGGAAATCTCCTTTCCGGCCCAATCCTTGAAGCATAAACAGTAAAACCGTTAAAGGTGCGCCGCAAAATCCAATCAGTGGAGTTTCTTCTTTTTTTGTGCGGACGATTTGGTCAATAACTGAATAAATATAATTCAGTTTGGTTGGATCGGGTTGAAGACCAATCAGCGGATTTTCCCGAAATGCCAGTGGCTGATCGAAAACCGGACCACTGTCGTTGAACTCCAGTCCCATGCCCAAAGCATGTGGGATAACCAAAATGTCGGAGAATAAAATCCCGGCATCAACACCCAAATCATTAATAGGAAGTAGCGTCACTTGGGACGCTACTTCCGGATTCTGCATCATCTGCCAGAACGTATAATTTTCCTTTATCTTCATGTACGAAGGCAACACTCTGCCCGCTTGTCGCATAAACCAAACAGGGGGCCGTTCGGTTTGTACTCCCCGGAGTGTTTTTAGTAGAATCGAATTTGTAGTCAAGTTGTATAATTTTAAATTTTAGAATTATTATCTTCTTCTGCTGTTCCCGCTTTCATTTCTATCACTACTTCTTGGTGATTCAGATCTTCTTTCACTTGGCTGAGCTTGTTGCACCTGTGTGTTTGATCTGCTCTGGCCTGCTACTGAAGCTGATTTTTCTCTGGGAGCAGAACTTCTTTGTGGAGATTCAACCCGATTCTGCGACCTGTTTGGTGTTGGTTTTGAAGCAGATTGGCTTCGTGAATCAGTATTCCGTTTATTTGTCTGAACCTGGGTTGCAGCTCTGTTTGGTGTTGATGAAGATTGGCTTCTTGAAACCGAACTTCCCTGATTTGCATTGGCCGACTTCATTTGTACTTGTCCGTTGGAAGAGTTTGATCTCTCGCGCGTTGTATTTAAGGTGCTGTTTTCCCTTGTTCTGGATTGATTTGTACCCATCTGTACATTCGATCCCGGGCGTCTGTTCTCGTTTACATTCCTTTGTCTTTCATTGCT
>JAUYTA010000887.1 GCA_030695265.1 Bacteroidota bacterium | reverse complement strand
GCATGTGAACGTTCGTTCTCTGCAGTTTCCAAAAAGAGGGCGGCAATTTGCTCCAATCCTTCTTTCTGTGCAACTTTTGCTGCAAACTCATAACGATTGCGGGCCTGCGATTCACCTGCAAATGCTTTCAACAGATTTTTTTCTGTCTGTGATCCTGCTAATTCCATGTGTAAATATTTTAAAGTGAAATTGAATTTATTTATTTGAAATATTCCCTAAAGCTACAATTTTGAAACGCCATGGTAATGGCTTTTATGTAATTTAGATTCATTTAAAATTGGGGAGGCGCTATTCTAAACGATCAATCATAATTGCCATTTATGACTGGTTTGAAAAAATTTAGCAATTTGTTTACCTCCTGATGCCAGTTTTTTTGTTGAAGGAACACAAAAAATAACGACATTTGCATCCTTTAAGCCTTAGTTCATGACAATAAACGAAATACAAAAAGAGATCGTAGAGGAGTTTTCAGCTTTCGAAGACTGGATGGATAAATACGGTTACCTGATTGAGTTGGGAAATGAGTTGAAAGATTTGGATCCGAAAGACAAGATAGATCAATATATCATAAAAGGTTGTCAGTCGCGGGTTTGGCTGGTTTCAGATTTTTCGGATGGCAAAATCATTTTTCGTGGCGAAAGCGATGCGGTAATTGTGAAAGGATTGGTAGCCCTTCTGCTTCGTGTTGTATCGAACCGGACTCCGCAGGAAATACTCAACAATGAACTCTTCTTTATCGACGAAATCGGGTTAAAACAGCATCTTTCCCCGACCAGATCAAACGGGTTATTGGCCATGATCAAACAAATTAAACTCTATGCTGTTGCATATAACAGAATATCAGAAAAAGGAGATTGAGCGATGGATACCAGAATTGATTTGATAATTGAACGTCTGAGAGACGTGTATGACCCTGAAATACCAGTCAATATATACGATTTGGGATTGATTTACAATGTGGACGTTGACGAGGCCAATCAGGCAAATATCATTATGACTTTGACATCACCCGGATGCCCGGTTGCAGATATGCTGGTTGAGGATGTACGTCAGGCTGCGCTGGCTATCGATAACGTAGCGACTGTTGATGTTGAACTGACTTTTGATCCGCCCTGGGACAAGTCGATGATGAGCGAAGAAGCCCGGTTGGAACTGGGGTTCTTTTAATGTAGTAATTCGATATTTAAGATAAAAAAAGCGGCTGTTTCCATGGAGACAGCCGCTTTTTTTGCTCTTGAAAATTACTTTTTCTCTTTCAGATTTACCAGCAAATTCAACTCTTCCAATTGTTCCGGAGAAATGATTGATGGACTGTCCATCATTACGTCACGCCCTGAATTGTTTTTCGGGAACGCGATGGTGTCGCGGATACTTTCCAGTCCGGCAAACATTGAAGTCAGACGATCGAAACCGAAGGCAATACCTGCATGTGGCGGCGCTCCGAATTTGAAAGCATCCATCAGGAACCCAAACTGATAGTCGGCCTGTTCAGGCGTAAACCCAAGCAAACCAAACATTTTTGCCTGAAGCGCTTTGTCGAAAATACGAACAGAGCCGCCACCAATTTCAACCCCGTTGATCACCAAATCGTAGGCATTGGCACGGACGGCTCCCGGATTGGTTTCCAAAAGAGCAATATCTTCGGGTTTTGGCGCGGTAAACGGATGGTGCATTGCG
>JAUYTA010000886.1 GCA_030695265.1 Bacteroidota bacterium | reverse complement strand
CAAATTTTCGTCAAATCCAAAGTAGATCCCAATCTGGTTATTTCCATTGTGAAAAAGTTTCCTGAGTTGTACCATATTTGAATGATTAGTTTTTAATCAAAGTGGGTTTGCCTAAATTTATGAAATAAAAACCACATTAATACCAAAATAAATTATCAAATTTTAGCATTGTAATTTTGTGCCATCAGGTAATCGAGCATGGCCAGTAGTAAAAGAATAGAACGCTGATGTACGCTGATTTAGCGGATTGAACGCGGATTTTATCCCGACAAGTCGTGATGGCTGCCAAACATCCAAACTCTTATCAGCATTCATGTCTGCATGAATTTAATCAGTTAAAAATCAGTTAAATTATAATCAGCGTTTATCCGCTTAATCCGTTTAGAATCCGCGTTCTATTTTTTGGGAATGGGTTGATGGGAAGTAAAAAAAAAAATCACAAACGATTGGTCGAAGCAGCCGTTCCCTGAGTTTGTCGAAAGAGCCGTTCCCTGAGCTTGTCGAAAGGGCCGTTCCCTGAGCTTGTCGAAGGGAACAAAAGACCCATCTATGAGTCTTTTGTCTAATATCTGGCATCTAATATCTGATATCTAATATCTAATATCTAATATCTAATATCTGTTATCCATTATTTCAACACACCCAATCCTTCATATTCAAGCGAAATACCCTACAAAATCCCCGGATTGGGAAAAGTACTGCTATTATCGCTGTACTTTTTCTATTTTTGCCAGTCAATCTGGTAATTGTATGGATAATTGGTATTTCAACTTGTTTTTATTCGATCCGTTTGATTTGTTTTCTGGCAATGGAATTGATCCTGAAAAGCTTCTGCTTCTAAGGATAATTGCAGTTTTGTCGGTTCTCCTGATTTTGATCGTTGGCTGGGAAGCCTGGAAATATTTTCAGAAAAAAAGAAATTTTGGCCGCTTTTTCAGGTTCCTGAAAAAAGTAAAAATTGATGTCCATCTCGACAAAGACAGGCTTTTCCGTCCACATGTTTTAACAATTACCATCCGGAACATCGGAAAACACGAGGCCGACCTTGATGCCCCGGTACTCGAATTCCGCAAAATATGGACAACAAGAAAATTCAAACTAAACGGGATTAAAGGCCAGCAGGTTTTTCCTCTTTTCCTGAATCCCGGCATTACCCATCAAATGCGAATCGAAACTGCTACATTTCACCTGTACGACCGTGAAATCAAAAGTTTTTACTGGGCGCGCATTCTTGTTTCGGATATTGATGGCCGCAGATGGAAATCGAACAGGGTAAAACTCCGGAAAAGCCTTGTTACATAGCTTTCCTGTTCAATAAATAAACTAACTTTCCGAAGAAAAAAAATAAAAAGCAGAACCTGGATGAGAGATTGGAAATTTAATGGCGTTGATTTTTCGAGTTTTCCGTATTATGGCGGTAACGATTTGGGCGTTACTTATTCAAAAGAAAAAACGAATATACGCGTTTGGGCGCCTACAGCGAAAGAGGTTGAACTGCGCATTTACAAACATAGTATCGAAGGGAAAGCCATCCGCATCGATCAGTTTACAAGGTTCGACAACGGAACCTGGATTTTTTCGCTAAAAGGCGACCTGAATGGATTCTACTATACGATCCGTGTTAACGACGGCGAATGGCTGAACGAAACTCCCGGCATAGATGCCCGTGCTGTTGGCGCCAACGGACACCGGGGATTGATTTTTGATTCGGAGGAAACCAATCCTGAAGGTTGGCCCGAAGATAAACGCGTTGAATGTAGTAATCCTATGGATGCGATTATTTACGAAGTTCATGTCCGCGATTTTTCCATTGCAACTTCTTCAGGAATAACAAACAAAGGCAAATACCTGGCATTTACCGAACAGGGAACACTTTCGCCACAAGGCTTAAAAACCGGCATCGACCATTTAAAGGAACTCGGAGTTACCCATGTGCATTTACTTCCGGTGAGCGATTTTTCCACCGTCGATGAAAATGCACCCGATGAATCCTATAACTGGGGTTACGATCCGCAAAATTTTAATGCTCCTGAAGGAAGTTACGCTACCGATCCGAAAACAACCTCGCGGATTACTGAACTAAAAATGCTTGTTCAATCGCTTCATCAGGCCGGAATTGGTGTTGTGCTTGATGTAGTTTACAATCATACTGCGCTTACCCGTCGTTCGTGCTTTAACCAGACGGTTCCGGGCTATTATTACCGGCAAAAACCCGACGGGTCTTTCTCGAATGCAAGTGGCTGCGGAAACGAAATTGCCACCGAAAGGGCAATGGTACGGAAATACATTCTCGATTCGTTGTACTATTGGGTTACCGAATTTCATATTGACGGAATCAGGTTCGACCTGATGGGAATTTTCGATCTGGACACGATGAACCAAATCAGGGCAAAAATGAATGCCATTTCTCCTGAAATTTTATTGTACGGCGAAGGCTGGGCAGCCGACTCGAGCCCTTTTGACGAAACCCGCCGGGCAATTAAAACCAATGTTTCCAGGCTTGACCGGATTGCTGTTTTTAACGACGATTTTCGCGACGGCATCAAAGGCAATAACTTCAATCCGCGCAGTAAAGGTTTTGTGAGCGGGCAAACTGTTCAGGAAGAAACCATTAAATTTGGCATTACCGCCGCCTGTTTCCATCCGCAGATTGTGTATGGATATGTCGATCGTTCAAAATCTCCATGGGCAAAAGAACCCTGGCAATGTGTCAATTATGCTTCGTGCCACGACAATTTTACTTTGTACGACAAGCTGGTAATGAGCAGTGCCATCGCCAGCGACGAAGACATTAACAGGATGGTGATGATGGCAGGCGCACTGGTAATCACTTCACAGGGAATCCCGTTCCTTCATGCCGGAGTTGAGATGGCCCGCACCAAATTGGGCGACCACAATTCGTACAAATCGCCCGATAATATCAATCAGATCGACTGGAACCGGAAACATACTTTTTCAGGCATATTTAAATACTACCAAAGCTTAATCAGGCTGAGAAAAAACCATCCGGCTTTCAGAATGAGAAGTTCAGATCAAATCAGGGAGCACCTCATTTTTTCGGACGATTACTTGCCCGGAGTTGCATCTTACGTGTTGGTAAACCATGCAAACGGCGATGAATGGAGAACCATACTGATCGTTTTTAACGGAAACAATCAAAGTATTCAGTTTCCTAAAAAGAAACACATCAGTTGGAGGCTTGTCTGCAAGGACAACACCATCGACGAGGAAAGTGAAATTTATCCTGAAGGAAAAGAAATCGAAGTTCCGGGAATTTCGATGATGATATTGGTGGAGGATTGATTCTTTTTAATATACTGCCAGCAACAGATCGAGATCTTTAAAAGGCAGGTTAAATTTTTCGGCCAATGCTGAATTTGTCAGAAGGCCATTGTAAATGTAAACCCCTTTCCTGAAGTTTTTTGAATTTTTAATGTAATTGTCAATTCCACCAATCTCACCAATCGCGATAAAAATCGGGATCAGAATGTTGCTCAGTGCGATGGAGGCTGTGCGGGCAACAATGGCCGGTACATTTGGCACACAATAATGTATCACTCCATGTTCTACAAATGCAGGATTGTTCAGATCGGTGCAGTGCGAAGTTTCGAAGCAACCTCCCTGGCTCACGTTAAGGTCAATTATTACTGATCCCGGTTTCATTTTCTTCACCATGTCTTCTGAAATACGGAACGATGGCGGCATTCCGACGGGCATTGCACCAAGCACGGCATCAGCCGATTTGAGCGCTTTTTTTACCACTTTGGGATAAAAAACCGATGTAAATATCCGCTGCGGAAGTTTTTCTTCCAGCTTTCGCAACGAGCTGATATTGTCGTCGAAAACCTTTACAATGACTCCCATTCCCAGAGCAGCACGGGCGGCATATTCGGCAGCGGTTCCTGATCCCAGGATAACCAGTTCAGCCGGCGAAATACCGGTTACACTTCCAAGCAAAACACCTTTCCCATCGCGCGATTTGCTCATGTACTCGTTGGCGATAATGATGGAAGTACTGCCTGAAATCTGGCTCATCAACTGCATCACAGGTTTGTTGCCTTCTTCATCTTCAAGGTATTCATAAGCAATATTGATAACCTTCTTCTGCATCAGTTTTGCAATGGATGCCGCACAGTGGGCATTGATCTGCAGATTTGAAATCAACGCCTGATGACCTTTGAGCTGGTCAATTTCTGCTTCGTCAAAAGGAGCGACGCGTAAAATAATATCGCACTCAAAAATATCTTTACGGTTGTCCATTACCATGGCGCCTGCATTGCG
>JAUYTA010000881.1 GCA_030695265.1 Bacteroidota bacterium | reverse complement strand
CAATTCCTTTGGAAAAAAAATAAAAAGGCTGTAACATTTCAAAATACCTCGCCGTCATACAGGCAAATTTTAAACAATTCAGCCATGAAACAATTTATTTTCTCATTAATCGCCGTAGCTGCATTTATCCTGAATTTGAAGGCACAGGAAATTATCGCCGATGTAAGAACATCAGATATTACAGCTGAATTTGCATTTTCGCCTGATACCATAAAGCTATCGGCAGATCAGGATACAACCATTGTCCGTATTGGGAAAAAGGACGTGAAAGTTATTGACAATGAAGATGGAACTGAAGTCCGCTGGGGCAAAGACAAGCACAAAAAAGACAAAACCGGAAAATTCAATGGACATTGGGAAGGTGTTGAATTGGGATTTAACGGGTTTGACAAGCCGGATTACAGCCTTTACAACGGCAACGAGTTCATGGAGTTAAATCAGGGCAAGTCGATGGAATTCAATCTTAACTTTTACGAGTTGAACATTGGCCTTGCAAAATCCTACGTCGGACTGGTTTCAGGAATGGGTTTAAGCTTTAACAGCTACCGGTTCGAGAATCCATACACGCTTGTTAAAGGTCCGCAAATGACAGAAGCCCTGCTTTTGGAGTACGACAATCTTTCGAAAACAAAACTGGCAGTTTCGTACCTGAATGTTCCGCTGCTGCTTGAATTTCAGATTCCTGTGAACCAAAATGAAGGCCGGTTATTCATCAATGCCGGACTGGTTGGCGGTGTAAAACTCGGTTCGCATACCAAAGTTAAACATGGAGATATCAAAGACAAAGACCGGAGCGGGTTCAATATCAATCAGTTTAAATATGCCGCATCGGCCAGGGTTGGATACAAGGATGTCAGTTTGTTTGCAACTTACAGCCTGACCCCATTATTTCAGGCAGGTAAAGGTCCGGAACTTACACCTTTCACGATCGGAATCAGTTTTTTAGATTAAACAGCAAATAGTTCACAAACAGTAAAGGGAGTTTATCAAACCGATAAGCTCCTTTTTTTTCATTTTGATTGACTAACTTTGCTAAACGAATTGACAATTTGACGATCTACTATTGAAATGCTCCAATCTGCAGCGTAAATTGTAAATGGATAAATAGTAAATAATTCAACCATAGGCACTTCATGCAATGAAATATATATATCTCCTATTTTTGGCAACAATTACTGCTTCTCTGGCAATCGCTCAGGAAAATGATTCAATAATTGTCGTGCAAAGTCCTTCAGGCCGGCTTTCAGGATTGATTGACATTCAGGATTTGGTAAACGAAGGATTCAATTACTGGCAGGACGAATTTACCGGAAATTGGGCAGGTATTGAAGTGGGTGTAAATGGATTTTCAAGGCCTGATTACAGCATGTATGACGCTGACGATAAAGATTTTCTTTCCAACAATCTGTTGATGTCGAATGTGCTCAACCTGAATATCCTGCAGTATTCGAAGGGATTGCAGTCAACACGTAATACGGTTGGGCTGGTTACCGGTATTGGTTTAAGCCTTCAAAGTTACCGCCTCAACAACAAAACCACCATTGAAAAAGATGCATTCGGAAAAGTTCAACCCAAAACGATGTTCTTCGATTCCAATCAAAAATCTAAATTTTCAATGGTTTACATTGAAGTTCCGCTAATGGCAGAATTTCAGGTTCCGGTGAAACATGTTGCCGATCGCCTGTATTTTTCTGCCGGAATAAATGTCGGGAGGCGGTTATCGTCGCATACAAAAGTGAAATACCGCAGCGATGACAAAAAGCAAAAACTTAAAACTCCCGGGGATTATTCCCTTCGTGATTTCACATTTGGCGGAACAGTCAGGGTCGGTTACCGCTGGGTGAATCTGTTTGCCAACTACGATTTCACACCAATGTTCGAAGATCACCGCGGCCCACGACTTTATCCATATTCATTTGGGGTAAGATTAATTTCATTCTAAGGCCCCCTTCCCGTTCCCCCGC
>JAUYTA010000878.1 GCA_030695265.1 Bacteroidota bacterium | reverse complement strand
CGGGCCAAATACTTTCGAATCAAGGGTGATAGATTTATCCTCGACTAATTTAAGGATGGCAACGGCAGTTATTAATTTACTGATACTGGCAACCCTGAACAATTGTCCGGGTGTAACCGGCTGCTTTGCTTCAACGTCAGAATATCCAAAACCTTGTGCATAAACCAGTTTGCCGTTTTTCACTACCGACATGGTCATTCCGGCTAAATTCCATTGCCGAAGAAATTCCTTCGCTTGTTTTTCAATAACCTTGCTCTCCGAGAAATTTGACAGATCATTGGTAATCAGAAAGTTCAATCCATCTTCTTCTATATCCTCAAAGCGATTCTGAATTTCATCACGATCCTTCGGAATTGAAATACGAAAAACAATCAGAAAGAAAATTAATCCAGCCAGAATGATATTTTTAGTGCAGATATGTTTCCTTAGATAATTCAGCATTGTAAACTCCCAATTAATTCACTAACAGACTGCATTTTATGTCGTTCCATATACAAAGCCAGGCCATCAACAATCTGAACAGGAATAGTTGGATCGATAAAAATAGCAGTTCCTATCTGAACTGTTGATGCACCGGCAATCATGAATTCAATGGCATCAGTTGCATTCATAATTCCGCCCATCCCCATCACCGGTATTTTTACCGCATTATACACCTGCCAAACCATTCTGAGCGCAATTGGCTTAATGGCCGGACCGGATAGGCCTCCAGTGATGGTTGATAAAACCGGTTTTCTTGTTTCAGCATTTACAGCCATTCCCAACAAGGTGTTTATCAGTGAAACACTGTCGGCTCCCTGGCTTTCTACAGCCTTAGCTATATCAGCAATGTTTGTAACGTTTGGAGAGATTTTTACGATTAATGTTTTTCTGTAAACTTTTCTCACCGCTTTTACTACAGCTTCGGCTGATGGACAGCTAATTCCAAAAGCCATTCCGCCTTCTTTTACATTGGGGCAACTGATGTTTAATTCGATTGCCGGAATTTTATCCAACTCATTTAATCGTTCAGTTAACGCCACATAATCTTCAATGGTAGAGCCATTTACATTTACAATAATATGGGTATCAATGTCTTTTATTCGGGGATAAATATTTGCAATAAAATTATCAACTCCTTTATTTTGCAAGCCTACTGCATTGAGCATTCCGGAGGGAGTTTCGGCCATCCGTGGGTATGCATTTCCTTCCCGGTGCTTAAGGGTGGTTCCTTTTACAACTATTCCTCCAAGTCTGGAAAGATCAAGAAAATCGGCAATTTCTTCCCCAAATCCACAAGTTCCGGAAGCCAACATGATCG
>JAUYTA010000875.1 GCA_030695265.1 Bacteroidota bacterium | reverse complement strand
CGCAATTATTGGAAATTGTGTTTTTTTAGGGATGACAAATATCATTCGGATATGCAGTATTGCCGGTTGGGTAGTTCAAAAGGCTGTTTTGAACATTCCCGGAATATACATGAATAATATCATGCTGATAATATTTAGTTTTATCGCCTGGAGACATAAAAAAAATCGTTAAGCATTTGTATGGCCGATTTCATTAAAATGCAACAAAAACAAGGAATTTCAAAACGATTAATAGCTTTGATTATTGTTCCGATAGTCAATAAAGCCTGTTGGGTAGTTCAAACGGACGGTTTGATCATTGCCTGAGATTTTGGGAAGATTAACCGGTAATTGATTGTTATTTTTATTGCCATATAATGAAGGATTTATTTGCCTTGATCTAAGAGAGAAAAAAATTAATAGCTCCGCAAAAAAAGTGACTTAAAAACTTGTAAATTATTAAAATATATGAAACACCTTGGCATATTACTTATTTCCTTGTCATTTTTCTCCTTTAGCCCTGTTTCTGAAAAGGTTGAAAATAACGCACGTCCTGGATTTTACATTTCGGTGGAGGACTTTACCGACCGTTCGAACCACGAATACATTGTTGAGTCAAAAGATTCTGTCAACATTATTTTCGAGCAATTTTTCAGTTCAGAACTTGCGCTTGGTAATGTTGACCGTCCGATTACTATTTTCAACGGGAAGCGCAATTTTTACATCGCAAGGGTTACTGTTTCTGAAAAACCAAATGGTGAATTAAGTTTCAGACACCTGAAATACCCAAATGTGTATGTTAAACGATCGAAATTGACGCCTGCTGTTTTTTAGTCAATTCATAAACGCGATTGTTTCAAATTATTTCAAAGGATTGCTGCTATTTCATTCAGGTAATTTACCTTTTCAGCCTGCCCAAGTTCCCTGTATCCAATAACCAGTTTCTCAATCAGCCGTTTAACAATGATACGGTCGGGACACGCTTCGGTCAGTTTTTGGCGATCGGTTTCATCGCTTGTATGCTGAATATAGTCAACTTCTTTTGGTCCGATAATGGCTCCGCTGTTCGAAGGATTAATATAAAAAAGTATCGAATGTTCTGTTTCTTCGCCGTGTACCAGCCGGGCCAAATCTTTGTCGAAATAACCAACAAGCGGGTTTTTCTGAAAGTCGATGTAATGAACCGGAAGGTTTAACGATCGGGCAATCAGGGTATATAAAATGGCGATCGAAACCTGATTGCCTTTTTTTGTGTCCAAAATCCGGTTAATGTAAGAGTTGTGAGGTGATTCGGGATTAAAATAGTCCACTTTAAATTTGTGCCTGTCATAAAAAACATGGTTCAAAATGGTAATTTTCTCCAGAGAAGTAAACGAGTTCCTGAATTCGAGCCAAATCTCCTGCCTTATTTTTTCGAGTTGCAACTGAATGAATTTCAGTTTTAATTCCGGGTACTGATGGCGCGATATCAGAAAACATCCTTCAAAAAGATCAATTGATTTTTGATCCGACCACTGTTTTATTTTCTTTTTTGTATCGCTTAACTGAATTTTCTGAATGATGGTTTCGATGCGTTTCTGCACCAGTTCATCCATGCTGGTTTCCCAAATATGTTCCAGATGGTCAACAACAGAGATATCTTCTTTCAAAAGTTCGTCCTGAACAATGTGAAAGACAGAATCATCCGGGTCATCTAAAAGCATAATCAGCGAATCCAGCTTTTTTTCAATCATTTTTTACAGTCGAATTAAATGGTTAACCTTTCCAGAACAAGTTGGATCAATGTTTCCATCGATTCATGGTAATCAGCGTTTGCATCCTTTTTTACCCGGTTGGCAATGATCAGGCAAATGGTCAATGCTTCATGCCCAAGAAGTTTTGAAAGTCCATAAATGGCAGAACATTCCATTTCAAAGTTGGTGATTTTTTGCTTTTCGAACTCGAATGACACGATTTTTTCGTTCAAAAGCGAATCGGCCAGCGGCAATCGCAGCACCCTTCCCTGCGGGCCGTAAAATCCGGGAGCCGAAATGGTTACTCCTGAAAGGGTGTCGGCTTGATGTATTTTTGAAAAAAGAGTTTCCGAGCAGTTTACCACGTAGGGCGAAGTCAGTTGTTTTCCCC
>JAUYTA010000873.1 GCA_030695265.1 Bacteroidota bacterium | reverse complement strand
AGCAATTCTTCGATGTATGAATTGGTTCCCCACTTGGAAGTTACTGCGTCTGACAAACCCGGAACAATGATACGAACATCAATTCCGCACAAAGCGGAAGTTTTTAGTGCAGTCATAATATCGGCAGTTGGCATCAGATAGGGAGTTGAGATATACACATAATCGGTAGCGCTGGCAATGGCCGAAAAATAAGCCTGTCCGATGCTTTCCCAATCAGAATCTGGTCCGCTGGCCGAAATTTGCACCAATTTTCCTTCGCCCGATTCAAGCGGTTTGAAATATTTTTCGCCTCTGAATATTTCCTTTGAAACAAAATACCAGTCGGCCATAAAAATAATTTGCAGTGAAGTCGCCCCACCACCAGTCACTTTCAGATGGGTATCGCGCCATGGGCCAATTCCGGGAACGCCATCCTGGTAACGGTCGGCAAAATTCAGTCCGCCAACAAAAGCAGTTTCGCCATCAACTACCAGAATTTTACGGTGGTTGCGGTAGTTTACTTTTGACGTCAGATTAGGGAAACGAACCCTCATAAAACAATCTACTTTTACCCCTGCATCCGTCATTGTCCGGAGCCATTTACGTTTGAGCTGCCAACTGCCAACATCGTCGTATATGAAACGAACTTCTACACCTTCACGCGCTTTTATAATCAGAAGTTCGCGCAGATAATTCCCGATAATATCATCTTCTACAATATAATATTCGAGATGAATATGGTGTTTGGCTTGCTCAATACATCTGAAGATTTCAGGAAATGTTTCCTGCCCGTTGTGCAAAACCTTCACTTCATTGTTATTGGTCAAAATGGCATTCGAATTGGAAAGCAGCAGGTTCATCAGCCTTTTTTTTGAATAAAGCCGATCACTGATCCTGAAATTATTTTTTGGAAGGTTATCCAGTTGTTCCAAAGTGAGTTTTCTCAGTTTCTCCAAATCCTTCAGTCCTTTGCGCGAAAACATTTTCGATTTTCTGTACTCCTGTCCGAAAAACAAATAACCCACGATACCGATAAAAGGCAGCAACACCAAAACCAGGATCCAGCTAATGGTTTTTACCGGATTACGGTTCTCCAGAATTATCAGAACAGCAATGAAAACCACTGTCAGAAAATAAAGAATGGTAACCAGACTTGGCAATGCGCTCCATATATCGTACAAAATGCCCATGTGATTATTCGGTTTTTTTAGAGTGACTAAATTTCATTAAAAATACGCTTAAAAACAATAGAAGAAACGTTCAGTATAAAATTATATAAAACTGTTTGACCTGAACTTTTACTATTCTTTATTGTTTCGGCGTACATGAAGATCAGCTTTTATTCGATATTTTTTCTCGTCGTAATGATCCTTTATATTCTCAGGCCGGTAATCCCATTTATAGAATATACGGTGAATAAAGACTATATTATCAAGAACTTATGCATAAACAGGGACAAACCAAAAAGTTGCTGCGAAGGAAAATGCCATCTGAACAAAGAACTCGCAAAGAGTGATACAAGCTCAGAAACAACAAATGATACAACTCCAAAACCCCGGCATAAGCAATTTAACGAGTTTTTGGAAATTCAGATTTTTAGCTATCAGGCCTTTGAAACAAATTATTTCCAACATTATTACTCACAACCAGGCAAAGAAAATAGAATTGCTTCTGCCGTTTTTGTACCTCCCAAGCACAATTCCCAATCATATTTAATCAATATTTAAGGACCTCAAGATGAGCCAGCAAATTGTGCTGCTCTGATTATTGATGTCCCGCCATTTTTTTAATTGAAAAACCATTTTCAAAATGAAAACTATTTTTATCAAAATAACAATACTTCTATTTTCATTTTTCATTTTCTCTTGTACCGACGATAATGATTCCAACCTGATCGATCCATTGGACGGCTATTCCAAACTCACTGAAGGTTATGCATTGGGAGCTTCGGCCAATGTGGAGGTTTGGGGACAGAAGAACTTTTTCATGGGCTACAACAAACTGATCGTTGTTCTTTACGATTCGCTGAACCCGAAAGTTAAAATCACAGATGCCCACATTCATTTTCATCCGTTAATGACCATGAATATGAACGGTATGACTGTGCAACATGCTGCACCAGTTGAGAATCCGGATGAAACGGCTGTAAATGATGTATTTCCGGGGGCTGTCGCTTTTGTTATGCCAACAGCAATGGACGGTTCGTGGAAACTGGGTGTTTCGGTGCATAATCATAAATACAACAAGGAAGGAGATGCAGAGTTCACCATTACTGTCGATAATCCTGCAACTTCGGTAATGAGCGTATTTACAGCTTTAGCACCCGACAACAACAAGTTGGTATTATCGATACTCGAACCTTCGAGGCCCAAGGTTGGGATAAACGACATTGAATTTACCCTGCACCGCAAAGCCACCATGATGGATTGGCCTGCCGATGATTCATATACCATCGAAATTACTCCTGAAATGCCAAGTATGGGGCACGGGTCGCCAAACAATGTGAATCCTGTATGTACCGGGAATGGCCACTACAAAGGGAAAGTGAACTTTACCATGACCGGCGAATGGCGTGTAAATGTGCTTGTAAAAAAAGATGGCCAGGCGATTTCACAAAATTTGTTTTTCAACATTACATTTTAAACTTAAAAGGCGGGGCTGCGTTTGCGGCTCCGGCTTTCCTATTGTGCGCCGTGCATGGCGAATAACTTGACGGTGTAAGTCCGTTATGGGGATTGTAGTTTCCAACCATTAGCCAAGAGCAAGGGTGTCGTGGGCGACTGCGAATCTGAA
>JAUYTA010000870.1 GCA_030695265.1 Bacteroidota bacterium | reverse complement strand
TCCAGCCTTTTAGATTTTTACCGTTGAACAATGATTGTTTCTTTTGGGTGAATCCGGCAATTGCCAGAAACATGAATACAGAAATAAGAATAGGTTTCATAGTGCTTTGTTATTTTTGGCCTAAAAATAGAAATTTAATCTTGAGTATGCTCAGAAAAGCCTAATTTCACGCTAAGACAATACTCCAACAAAAGGAAGAAAGTTTTGATTATTGATCAAATGGACTTCTGATTTTGGATAAGTTTCTAAAAAAACCGATGGTATTTTGTATTTTTTGTCCGAATTCCATTTAAACTCATAACCTGTAAGAATACCACCTGACTCTTCAAGATAGTCAATCTCTTGTTGTTGCTGTGTTCTCCAAAACCAACAATTTGAATACAATCCTTGGTAATGAAGGTATTTCATGCGTTCTGCAATTACAAAATTTTCCCAAAGCGCACCTTTATCATCCCTATACTCAAACGAGTTCAAATTATTTATTAATGTGTTTCGAATTCCTGTATCATAGAAATATATTTTCCGGCTGGTGCTAATCTCTTTTCGTAAATTACGGTTAAATGGCTGTAACCGGAAAACTACAAAAGCCTTTTCGAGCAAATCAATGTATGTACTAACTGTATTTTTGTCAACTTGCAGCATATTAGCAAGTTCGTTATACGACACTAAATTACCAACCTGAAAGGCCAAGGCTTTTAAAAGTTTTTCAAGTAACTCGGGTTTTCGGATTCCGTTAAATGCCAGTAAATCCTTAAACAAATAACTACCAGCAATTTGTCTAAGTACTTCAACTTCATCGCCCATGTTATTTATTACTTCCGGATACATTCCGAAAACGATTCGTTGCTCCAACTGTTGCATTGAAGTTACATACCCTACATGTGAATTGTATTCCTGCCAGCTTATTGGATAAAGCATGTATTCCCATTTTCTCCCTGTCAGAGGTTCATTGATTTCATTGGCCATTTCCAATGCCGACGAACCGCTAACCAAAAGAACAACATCCTTAATCTCATCGGTTATCAGCTTTAAAGTAATACCGATGTTCTTAACTCGTTGTGCCTCATCAATGAAAATCAATTTGTGAAAACCTATTAATTGTCGGAGTTGGGCCGTATTAATATTCTGTAATTGATCACGCACAAAAGGATCATCACAATTCAGAAAAAGATACTTTTCATATTTCAAAGCAATTTTTTTCAACAAAGTTGTTTTGCCTGTTTGACGAGGTCCGAGAACAATAATCGCTTTCCCTGAAGTCAATTTTTGTTCGATTCTATATTCTAACTTACGTTCTATCATGAATAAAAAATTCTATTCACCAAATCTAATTAAATTCAGTGAATACATTCACCAAATTCATTAAATTCTGGTGAATAGAAAAATAATTCATTAAATTACAAGCTCAAATTAATCTGAGATAACTTTTACAACATCTTACCTCCGGAATCTTCAAGGTATATTTTTCCTACTTTTCCGGAAATTGATTGAAGGAAAAATACACATAAATAACAAGTACAAGCATGAAACCCATTGATTCTATTTCGCTCTCTTCCATATACAAACGAAATAAAAGCGACCGCGACATATTTCAGGAACTAATGCCAACAAAAGTTAAAGAGGTACTCTTGCTGGCAACGCTTTACGACAGTTATTCCATTGTACGCGAAGGACAGTTCACCGATAAAATCTTCGGTGAATTTCTTCAGCTTAACTTATACACTTATCCACGATTTACCAGCGTTAATACTGAGGAAGATGCTCTACGGATGGTAAAAACACGCGATTTCGACATGGTTATCATCATGGTCGGGGTCGATAAAAATATCCCGGTACGGGCTGCCAATGCCATTTACAAGCTAAAACCGTCACTTCCTATCCTGTTGTTGGTAAACAACAATGGCGACCTGCGCTATTTTCAAACCAGTTCAGTAAAAATTGAATCGATTGACCGGGTATTTGTATGGAACGGCAACTCCAACGTATTCCTTGCCATGATAAAATACATCGAAGACAAGAAAAATGTGGAAGAAGATACAAAAAACGGAAGTGTACGGGTAATTCTTCTGGTAGAAGATTCGATTCAGTACTATTCGCGTTATTTGCCAATGTTATACACCAACATAATGACGCAAACGCAGAACCTGGTGGAAGACAAATCGGCCGACGAACTGCACAAAATCATGAAAATGAGGGCCCGACCCAAAGTGATTCTGGTTAGCTGCTACGAAGACGCGGTTTTCATCATTAACAAATACAAGGATTTCCTTCTGAGCGTTATTTCTGATGTGAAATTTCAACGGAACGGCGTGGACGATGAAAATGCAGGTGTTGATTTGCTCAGGTATGTAAATTCGACCCTTAGGTTCCCCATTCCGATTTTGCTTCAGAGCCACGATGTGAACAATGCCCAGTGGGCACGCGATGTTGGCGCCGATTTCATCAACAAAAACTCTGAAAGCTTATCGCTCGACATCCACAATTATATTTACAAACGTCTGGGTTTTGGCAACTTCGTTTTTAAAGATACCGAAGGAAATCCGATTATGATTGCCCGCAACATGGCCGAGTTTCAGGAAATGTTCAAAATTATTCCCGAAATGGCTTTGGCATACCATGGCCGGCGCAATTCTTTCTCCACCTGGCTGATGGCCCGCGGCGAAATCAACATTGCCGAGCAGTTGCTACCATACCGCTTCGAAGATTTCAAAAATTCGGACGATCTGCGGAAATTCTGTCTGGATGTATTCGAAAAAGTCCGCATACAGAAACTTCGTGGAAGTATCATCGATTTTGATCCAACGCTGGTTACCGGAAAACGTTATGTGATGCGTCTCGGAAGCGGTTCACTGGGTGGAAAAGGCCGGGGAATGGCGTTTATGTGCAATTTTATCGAGAACATCGAATTCGCTAAAATTTTACCTGAAATAAATATCCGTATTCCGGCAACTGCCGTGGTTGGCGCATCGGAGTTCGATAAATTTCTTGAAACAAACGACCTTTACGAGGAAATTTATTCGACCAATGACTACGAACGTATCAAAAGTATTTTTCTTGAATCGCAATTCAGCGAAGAGCTTAAGGAACGCCTCCGCATATACCTCGAAAAAATGGAAAAGCCGCTGGCCATCCGTTCTTCCGGCTTGTTTGAAGATTCGCTCACACAGCCATTTTCAGGAGTTTATGCAACCTATCTTATCCCCAATAACCACCCCGATATTGAGGTGCGTTTTCAACAACTCGAAACTGCTATCAAACTGGTTTATGCCAGTATTTTCACCGAATCGGCCATGTCGTATTTCGATGCCGTGAAATACAAGATCGAAGAAGAAAAAATGGCAGTTATCATTCAGGAAGTTGTTGGCCATCAATACGGTGGTCATTATTACCCATCCATTAGCGGAGTGGCCCATTCGTATAATTTCTACCCTGTTTCGTATATGGAGCCCGAAGATGGTTTTGCAGTTTCGGCCATAGGACTGGGAATGTATGTGGTTGGAGGCGAAAGTGCCTATCGGTTTTGCCCCAAATATCCTGAAATTAATACAACAGGCATTCACGATCTGGTACGCGACTCACAAAAAGAATTTTATGCGATCGATATGGACCACAGCCAGTTCGATCTTGAAAATGGAGGTGAAAGCGCTGCTATCAGGAAAATGAAAATTTCTTTTGCTGAAAAAGATGGCGTACTGCAACATTGCGCATCGGTATATGATTACGAAAACGACTGCCTGATTCCCGGCGTTGACAGCCCCGGATTGAGGATAATAGATTTTGCCAACATATTAAAATACAAACACATACCACTTGCTGACACCCTTCAGCTATTGCTTAAATTATTCCGCGAAGCAATGGGTTCGCCCGTCGAAATTGAGTATGCGGTCGATCTGGAAAAAGGTCACAACAAGCTTCCAACCTTTTACCTGCTGCAAATTAAACCATTGATCAGGAGAGACGAAGAACTGATCGTGAACATAGGGAAAATTGTTCCTGAAAAAACCCTGATGTACGCTAAACGCGGCATGGGAAATGGTTTCGTTACCGGAATTAAAGATGTAATTTTTGTTGATCCTGAAAAGTTCGACAAAATGAAAACACGCGAAATAGCGGCAGAAATCAACCAGTTTAACCGCAAAATGGATTTCCTGAACAAAGAATACATCCTGATTGGTCCCGGTCGCTGGGGCACGCGCGATCCGTTTACAGGAATACCGGTTTTATGGGCAAACATATCGAAAGCCCGTATCATTGTTGAAATGGGTCTTGATGAATTCCCACTCGATGGCTCACTTGGTTCACACTTCTTCCACAATGTAACTTCAATGAATGTTGGCTACTTCACCATTCCTCACAATTCAGGCGACGCGATGATCAACATGGATTTATTAATGA
>JAUYTA010000868.1 GCA_030695265.1 Bacteroidota bacterium | reverse complement strand
AGCAATTGGTCAGTTTTTTCTTCAAAAGATACTCCGCAAAAAAGAATATAAATCTGAGATATTCCAAGAAAAATAGACTATCATGATAAAAGAAGCCAGTACTGAAATTCTAATTATCACCTCCTATCCACCCAGGGAATGCGGCATAGCAACTTATTCGCAGGATTTAATCAGATCGTTGAATAATAAATTCAGCAATTCACTGTCGATAAAAGTATGTGCGATGGAAGCTGATGAAGTGGATTATGAATATCCCGATGAAGTGAAATACATCCTTAAAACCTCCATCGCCGCCGAATATGAAAAACTGGCAATCACAATAAATAATGACAAAAACCTCAAAATTGTGTTGATACAGCACGAGTTTGGCTTTTTTCACGTTCAGGAAGAGGCATTCCTGAAATTTATAACTGAAGTTTCAAAACCCGTTGTGGTCGTTTTTCATACCGTATTGCCACATCCCGACGAAAAATTCAAAATAAACGTACAGCACATTGCGGTTGCCTGTGAATCGATCATTGTGATGACCAATACTTCCGCAGCAATTTTAACCAGGGATTATGGCGTTCAACCGCAACGAATTTCTGTAATCGCGCACGGAACACATCTGGTACCACGTTTAAGCAAGAAATCTTTAAAACTGAAATATAAACTAAAAGGCCGCAGGGTGCTGACCACCTTTGGCTTGCTAAGTTCAGGAAAAAGCATCGAAACAACCATCGAAGCATTGCCGGCCATTGTTGAAAAATGTCCTGAAGTAATGTTCCTGGTAATAGGAAAAACCCATCCTGAAGTAGTGAAAAACGAGGGCGAAAAGTACCGGGAAATGCTCGTTAAAAGAGTGGAAGAACTTGGACTTAACAACAATGTCAGATTTATCAACAAATATCTGGATTTACCCGAACTGCTCGAATATTTGCAGCTTACCGACATTTACCTGTTTACAACCAACGATCCGAACCAGGCCGTAAGCGGCACTTTTGTTTACGCAATGAGTTGTGGCTGCCCCATCATTTCGACACCGATACCACATGCAAAAGAAATATTGACGAAGGATACAGGTATTATTTTTGATTTTCGGAATACAAAACAATTGGCTGCTGCCGTGAACAAACTCCTCCGAAATGATAAATTAAGAAGGAGCATCAGTATAAATACTTTGCAGAAAATAGTTTCAACAGCATGGGAAAATTCTGCTGTTGCACACGCTGTGTTGCTCGATAAAATTGTTGGCGATAAAATTACCATCCGTTACAATTTGCCGGCCATCAACCTGAATCATTTGAACGATATGACAACCAGCACCGGTATGATCCAGTTTTCAAGAATCAACCAACCGGATATAAGTTCAGGATATACCCTCGATGACAATGCCAGGGCACTCGTTGCAACTTGCATGTATCTGGAAACGACGGGCGACAAGAAAATCGTTTATAAGATCAGAAAATACCACCGCTTTATAAAGTATTGTCAGCAGCCGGATGGCAACTTTTTAAATTATGTCAATAAAGATCTCCATTTTACCGGTCAGAACGAAGATGTCAATTTAGATGATTCGAATGGCCGTGCCATTTGGGCTTTGGGATATCTGACTTCGTTAACAGGCCTTTTGCCCCCCAAACTTATTTCTGATGCCGGATCAATGATTGAAAAATCAATGCCGCACATGCGAACAGTAAGCTCCACAAGGTCGATGGCATTTGCCGTAAAAGGTTTATATCATTATCAATCCGTGGTAAATTCTCCTGAAAATATTGAACTTATTAAAACCTTTGCCAATCGGATGGTTCAGATGTACAGGCACGAATCAGGTAAGAAATGGGAATGGTTTGAAAGTTACCTCACCTATGGAAACAGTACCTTGCCCGAAGCCATGCTTTACGCATGGTTGCTGACAAAAGATGCGGTTTATAAAGACATTGCCCTTGCTTCGTTTAAATTTTTGCTCAAACAAATTTTCAATGAGAACGGGATTGAAGTAATTTCGAACAAGCACTGGCTGCAAAAAGGACAAAAACCAGGGCAGTTTGGCGAACAGCCAATTGATGTTGCCTACACAATAATGACATTGAGTACATTTTACCATGTATTTAACGACGACGATTACCGTATAAAAAAGGAAACAGCCTTCAATTGGTTTATGGGAAGTAACCGTTTGCACCAGATTGTTTACAATCCTTGTACCGGCGGTTGTTACGATGGGCTGGAGGATACACATGTGAACCTTAACCAGGGTGCTGAATCAACGGTAAGTTACCTGATGGCGAGATTAACTTTAGAAAAGAATGTGGCAATAATGTAAATTGTACTAAGAATTGTGTAACAAGTCAGAACTCACAATTTCATATTTTTAGGCACTCAAATTAATTTAAAAAGAAACAAAATGAAAAAGACAATTTTTATTGCATTTTTAATGATTTTTGCATTTGGAGCAACGACAACATTTGCAAACAGTTCTGATTCGAAAACTGCTCCGGTTGCAACTGAGAACAAATTATCGACAGAAGAAATTACCCGCATGAACAATAGAGTTGAAGAAATTCGCAACATTGACAAATCGGACATGACCGTTGCTGAAAAACGTGAGCTTAGAAAAGAAAGCAAGGGAATTAAGGAAAATGTACGCAAAGGTGGTGAAGTCATTTACATCAGCGGTGGTACCATTTTATTGATTATCCTGATCCTTATTTTGATCTAATCGGCCAATTCAGGGTAAATTCGATTTCCCTATTCAAAAAATAATATGGTATGATTCCCTTTATATA
>JAUYTA010000865.1 GCA_030695265.1 Bacteroidota bacterium | reverse complement strand
CCGCAAATTACGGAAACCGTTTTTCAGCGAGCCCGAAAATGGCGGATTTCACAGTTTCACCATTCGGTTTGGCGGTTTTATAAACGAAACCCGTTTCCGTGAATGGTTTAAATATTTTGCATCACTGCACCGAAAAGATGTTTTCAGGATAAAAGGAATGATCAATTTCGAAAACAACCCACTGATCGGGATTGTGCAATCGGTTGGTGGGATGATATCGGTTTCGGAAGGATCAGTACACAATCCTTACGCACCGCTTGAAAACGTATTGGTTTTTATAGGAAAAGACATTAGTAAATATATGATTGAAAAAGAAATCCTGGAGTTTTTAGTTCAGAAAGACCAACCAAAAAGGCAAGCTTAACAAAGCCAGCAAAGTGCTTAATACAACTGCTCTCGATGCAAATTCTGTATTTAATTCATACTTCATACAAAGTGCGTAAGCGGTCAGCCCCATTGGCATTGCGGATTCCAGAACCCAGGCGCGACTTAACTGCAAATCCATAAAAGGCTTCAATGTCAGGAAAAACAAAAGCGGCAAAACAAAAAGGATTACCAAACTAAAAGCTAGAACCGGCAACCATTCGCGAAATTTGCCAAAAGGTTGCTTGCCCATGAACAATCCAAGTGAAAAGAGTACGACAGCTGTAACTGAATTGGCAAAAATATCAAGTCCGCCCATCACAATCTTTGGTAGCTGTAAATGATTGATGGCAATAAAAAGTCCAATAAAAACAGCGATCAGCAATGGATTTGTTACAAGCCGCACAAGTAACTCACGGATATGAACTTTGTGATCGCCAAAATATTCGACCAGAAAAATTCCCAGTGTAAACATCCAAAAAACGTAAACCGACGAAATCATGGTGGCTTCGGGCAGAATTTGATCGCCGAAAGCACTCCGCAAAACCGGAATTCCCAGATAGGCAACATTCCCATACGAAACGGCCAGAAACAAGGTACGGCGCGTTCGGTTCTTTAATTTCAGAAGCGCCGATACCGGAAAAACCATCAGCATAGAAAAAACAATCCTTGCAGAATTCCAGCCAATCAGGCTGCCATACAAATTCATGTTCCACTCCAGTCGCGACAAAGCAACCAGAATCAAGGCTGGGAAACCGATCCAAAGCGCATAATTGTTCAGTATTTCGAGCCACCTATCGTCAACCGATTTGTTGCGGCTAACAACCATACCGACAAAAATGACCAGAAACAGCGGGCCGATGGATTGAAAAGCGGAGAAGAATTG
>JAUYTA010000859.1 GCA_030695265.1 Bacteroidota bacterium | reverse complement strand
AAATTGAAAACTTCTTTGTCAATTTGGGCAAAATCCTCGTCGAGTTGTTTGATAGAATCTTTCAGTTCGCTGGTTCGTTTTTTGGCTGCATTTGCCTCTTCTTTTTTGCCTTCGCGCATTAACAAACCAACTTCCTTGGATATTTTATTCATTTCGGCCTTGAAATTATCTGCACTGGCCTGTGTCTCGTTTTTCTTTACTGACAATGATGTTATTTGAAGAACGATAGCAGAAGCGTCAAAATTTTTCTTCTTCAGCTTGGCAATTACAAATTCGGGATTTTCCTGGATGAACTTTAGATTAAGCATTTGGGTATATTTATTATTGGTCAGCAAATTTAAAACAAAAAAAATCTCCTGCCTTCGGAAAAGCAGGAGATTATTCAACGAATATTTTTAATCGTGTTAGTTTACTTCTGCAGCAGAAACTACAGGTTCAACGGTAACAAACGATCTGTTGTCTCTTCTTTTCTTGAAAACAACTGTTCCCGTCACCAAAGCAAACAAGGTATGATCTCTTCCCATACCAACGTTTAAACCCGGGTGGTGTGAAGTACCTCTCTGGCGAACAATAATGTTACCAGCTGTTGCAGCCTGACCACCGTATATTTTTACGCCTAGTCTTTTGCTTTCTGATTCGCGACCGTTTCTTGAACTACCCGCACCTTTCTTATGAGCCATGGTAAATTTTTTTTAATGTTATCCTATTACTTCTTCAATTTGAACTTTGGTCAGGTATTGACGATGACCATTCATTTTCTGGTATCCTTTTCTTCTTTTCTTTTTGAAGACCAATACCTTATCACCCTTTAGATGTTCCAGAACGCTTACAGTTACCGAAGCGCCTTCTACTAAAGGAGTTCCAACTTTCACATCACCTTCGTTGTCAACTAAAAGAACTTTGTCGAAAACAACAGTTTCGCCTTCAGCATTCTCCAAGCGATGAACATAAATTTTCCGGCCCTTTTCAACTTTCATTTGCTGACCGGCAATCTCTACAATTGCGTACATTTCGATTATCTTTAATATTTCATCCGGCAGGCGGGAATCAATTGAATTACCGCTTATTGAGCCTGCGCGAAAACTTTCGGATTGCAAAAGTAGATAATTTTAGGTGATCACCAAAGGTTTACATTATTTTTTCAGAAATATTTCAGTATGAACCCGATTTTCAAATTCAGTAACTGCCAATCGTTCCAATTCCGGAACAAGAATTCAAAAGACAAAAAAAATAATCTAAATGCAAAACAATTCTTATATTTGTTACCCTTAGCGATTTTATTAAAAAGATAAATGCATAAAGTAAAACTCAACATATTGGGTCTGTCAGTCAGTCAATCTCAATCAGGCGCCTATGCTTTGGTGCTGGCCGAAGAAAATGGGGACCGCAGAATACCTATTATTATAGGACCAATTGAAGCGCAGTCAATCGCCATTCAGCTTGAAGGTTTGAAACCACCCCGGCCACTTACCCACGATCTTTTTAAACAAATGGCCTCCGCTTTTGACATTAATATTTCGGAAGTCATCATTTATAAACTTGAGGAGGGGATTTTTTATTCTGAGCTGGTTTGTATTAAAGATGGCAATCAATTAATCATTGACTCAAGAACTTCGGATGCAGTTGCACTCGCCCTTCGTTTTGGAAGTCCGATTTATACCACCGAAGAAATTCTTGAACGAGCCGGAATAGTCATTGAATTTGAGAACGAGCAAAACCAGGAAGAATGGAACCGACCTGCAAGTGAAGAACAGCCAAGAGGGAAAAAACACGAATACGGAAAATATACTTCAGCCGAACTTTCAGAAATGCTTACCAGTGCAATTAATGATGAAGATTACGAAAGGGCTTCTGCCATCAGGGATGAAATTAACCGCCGCAGAAAAGAATAAACAAGAACTACATGATGGGAATTAAAAATCGTTTAATCATTATGAATTTCCTCCAGTTTTTTATTTGGGGGGCGTGGTTGATTTCTATTGGTGGCTATTTGGTGTGAACACTTGGTTTTAGCGGTTCTGAAATCGGAGCTGTATTCTCAACCCTTGGCATCGCTTCGCTATTTATGCCTGCAATTATGGGCATCATTGCCGACAAATGGATCAATGCTGAAAAACTTCTCGGAATTTGCCATATAGTTGGGGCGATGCTGCTTTTTTGGGCATCAACGGTAACTGATCCCAATGTATTTTTTTATGTGATGCTATTGAATTCAATGTTCTATATGCCGACGATTGCGCTGAACAGTACCGTTTCATACGTCATCCT
>JAUYTA010000848.1 GCA_030695265.1 Bacteroidota bacterium | reverse complement strand
CGGACATCAGGATGCTTTTGCCTACGGAACGAGTTGGTATGCAGAAGAAGGACGTTCCGATGTGAAAGATGTTTGCGGCGATCATCCGGCCATTTTTGGCTGGGAACTCGGACATCTCGAACTTGGCGACAAATACAGTCTCGACTCTGTATTTTTCGATAACATCATAAATCATTTACTTTATGGCTACTCAACCGATCGTTATACTTCCGAAGCTGAATATTTGGAACGTTATCCGGGCGACGACCTGATTGATTTGATCGGATTCGATTTGTACGATCGCGACCCGGAATACGCTGCCACATTGGGTAGTTGTGCAAAAATGGTAACGAAAATTGCTGCTGAAAAAGGTAAAATTGTTGCAGTAACCGAAGCCGGTGGCCCGCTCACTAAAACCCCGAATCGCTATTTCTGATCCGTTCACTTCAAATTCATCCTGTCAGCAGCTTCTCGAACAACGGTTTATAAACCGGTCCCTGTTGAGTCAGAATGCTTTCGTAAAGAACTATCCGATCGATTTCAACAGATCCAAAAGAGTATTTCTTATAATCATTCAATAAAGAATCGAAAACTGTACGGTTGTCCAGGTATTTTATCCGGGCCAATGTCAGGTGCGGTTTCAGCGGTTTGTTATCAAAGGGAAAACCATTTTGCTGAAGCAAATCTCCCAATTGCTTGCGGCCAGGTAAAAGTGGCTGAATGTCGGTCAAATCCATCCATAAAACTTTTGGATTATTCGGATTGGGAAACACTCCCAGCCCAATCAATTCGGTTTTGAATGCCTCAATTCCGTTGAACGATTGTTCCATCAGATTTTGCAACAAACTAATTTTTGAAACGGTTGTATCACCCAGAAAAAACAAGGTAATGTGCCAGTTTTCGAATTTTGTCCAGTTCAAATTATTGCTGATTAATTTTCGGTCATTTTTCCAGATTCCAGCATGTTTTGCCGCTTTATCCGATTCAATCGGGACACCGATAAAAAGTCGCTTCATATGATTATCTGTATTTTAGCAGTTTCCCTGAATAAACCGCAATTGTTTTTCGAGCATCGAAACCTTGTTCATTTCAAAGCCGGCATCGCGAGCAGTTTCAATAGGTTTCGAGTAAATATACTCAATTTCCATAGGCCTTCCGAAATCGTAATCCAATTTCATGCTGGGCGCATAAGGTTTCATTTTAATGGTCATTTCAATCATTTGCTGTGCCAGCGATTCTTTCAGCGGAACTCCGCAGGCATTTGCACCATGGATTACTTCCAGCATCAGTTCGCGCGACAATTCACGGGTGTTTTCATTGGCCATTAAACTGTCGGTCGTGGTATTCAAAACAACCGTCATCCCGTTGAAAGGAATGTTCCATACCAGTTTTTGCCAGCGTGCAAAACGAAGATCTGAAGAAAGATCAGCATGTATCCCGGCTGATTGAAAATCATTGACAACCTGTTTCAGGATTTCAGGATTGGAAACATTGTGCGAACCAAGTACCAACTTTCCGTAATCGAGATGATTGATATGCCCCGGACCGACTTTGTTGGAACAGATAAACGCCAGTCCTCCGGCAATTTGAACTCCCGGCAATTGAGCCGAAAGTTCTTCTTCCAAACCCAATCCATTTTGAAGTAAGACGACCACACTTTCAGGATGAAGAAGTGGCTTTATTAAATCCGGTAACAAATGATTTCCGGTGGTTTTCATACAAACCAGAATTACATCGCAAACCGGCATTTGTTGGGTGGTGTGGTAAGCATTTACTTCAGGCAAATGAAAATTACCATTTACCGAATCAACGCGAAGCCCATGTATTCGAACAAACTCAAAATCGCTCCGGAACAAAAAATGAACTTCCAGCCCAGCCCTGGCCAGCATTCCACCGTAAAAACCACCCAAAGCGCCTGTCCCGATTACTCCGTATCTGATTGTCATTGTCTTAATTTGAATTCTATATCAGGCAAAAATAACAACAAACCTGCTGATGCCGTAGATACTTTTGGGATGGAGGCCTCAATCGTAACAAAAAGGTTACGCCAACGATCTTCTGACCAAACTAAATATTTCACAATAATTAAGTAGTTTCGTATCGTTTCAAAACGAAATGCATAAACCTAAACTACAAAAATGAAAACGACACTTTTTTTACTCTTATTTATATTTGCCGGGCTTTCAATCCGGAATTTAGCTGCTCAGGAAACCAAATCACTCCAGTCGCCGGATGGCAAGCTTTCCATCACATTTCAATTGACAGAAGAGGGTTCAATGAGTTACTCATTTAATGCATTCAAGAGGAATGTTATATCTGAATCGCCATTGGGTTTTACTGGTGGAAATTCGATTTCGGTGCCATCTTCAGGTTGGTATCTCGAAAAATCGGAACAGCATTCAATAGTCTCGGTATGGAAACCCGTGTGGGGAAAACGGTCGGTGGTTCCTGATGAATACAACGAATTAATCCTGAATCTAAAAGGCCCGAATACTTCTGAATTGCAGCATTTACGCATCGAAGCAAGAGCCTACAACGATGGTGTTGCATTTCGTTACAGTATTCCGGCAGAAGAAAAAAATAGTTTGAAGCCAACTGCCGAATTAACCCGATATAATTTCGCGGGTGACTACACTGCATGGTTTTACAATGGCGAAAATCACAACATTGGTCCCGAAAAACTTTCGGAAAGCGATGGGAAACGATTGCCGGTAATGACGATCAAAGCCAGCGATGATTTATATCTGGCCATTCATGAAGCAGATCTGGCAACTGGCGATCCATTGGTTCTGCAAACAAAAAAGGGCAGCACCAGCTTTTCGGTGGTTTCTGCTCCTGAAAAGCTGGAAGCAGGCTACCAGTCGGCATGGCGGGTTATTCTTTGCGGAAAAACTCCCGGAACCATGGTAGATTCTCATATGATCGAACTTTTAAACCCAGCGGCTGAAGGCGATTTTTCATGGGTAAAGCCCGGCGTAGCTGTTTGGGACTGGCGCATTGACGGAGCGCAAATTGATGGATTTATCTATTCGATGAGTTATCCATCGTGGATTCGGATGGTCGATTTTGCTGCAGAAAACAATATTCGTTACCTCGTTTTGGATGCCAACTGGTATGGACCGGAACACGAAGCAAATTCAGATCCGGTGAAAGGCGATAAAGCCAATGATGTGCGGAAATTACTTCAGTACGGAAAAGAAAAAGGCGTCGGAATCTGGCTTTACCTGAACGATGTGGGTGGCCGTAAATTTCCGATTGAACAGACCTTGAAACAATACGGAGACTGGGGTGCTGCCGGTATTAAATACGGATTTATGAGAGGTAATCCGGCTGAAAAAAATACATGGACCCGCAAAATAACAAAACTATGTGCAGAGAATCATCTCCTTTGCGATTTTCACGACGGGCCGGTTCATCCTTACGGGCAGATGAGAACTTTCCCAAACGCCGTTACCCGTGAATTTTGTCATGCCCAACTGGATGGTCATCATGTTTTTGTGCCAGAAACTTTTGTAACCTCCGTTTTCGTAAATATGCTTGCCGGACCAATCGATATGAACAACGGGATGTTTGATCTTCGTCAGGGAAAAACAACACGGGTTGACGAAAATCAACCGGTTCCTTCCACCTTGGTTTCGGAAGCTGCACGCACCTTGATTGTTTTTTCAGGAGCAACTATAATTCCCGATATTCCTGAATATTACCGCAAATATCCGGATTTGCTGAAATTTATCGGAGCCCAGAAAATGCCATGGCAGGAAAGCAAAACGCTTTCAGGAGAAATTGGCGAATACATCGTGATGGCCCGTCAGGCTGCCGATGGAGTTTGGCTTGTTGGCGCTGCAACCAATGAGTCGCCTCGCGAACTGAATATTCCCCTTAATTTTCTGA
This sequence comes from Bacteroidota bacterium, assembly GCA_030695265.1. Taxonomy (GTDB): domain Bacteria; phylum Bacteroidota; class Bacteroidia; order Bacteroidales; family Prolixibacteraceae; genus Aquipluma. The sequence continues at coordinate 2,850 of JAUYTA010000848.1, read as the reverse complement.
AGCGTGGAAAATATGAAGTAACCATTATTCAGGATGGCGAAAATGCACACTACCTAACCAATCGGGAAGTGCTAAAAACAGAGATGAGAATTGCCAATCGTAAAGATCAGATTCAGGTAAAACTTGCTGCCGGAGGAGGAGCCTGCTTGATTATTAAAACCTTGCCGGGAAAAGATTAATGAAATCTGCCAGAACAATTGTATTTCAAATTGGTTTTATTTATCAGCTTTAACCTGATTACTGATAAAACCATGGAAAACGACACATTTGTTATTGAACAGATCTATTCCGCTCCGGTTGAAATCGTATGGAGAGCCATCACCATTAAGGAGGCAATGAAACTATGGTATTTCGACCTAAAGGAGTTTATTCCTGAAGTGGGTTTTGAATTTCAGTTTTGGGGCGGACCTGATGAAAACCGGCAATACCTCCATTTGTGTAAAATTACCGGAGTCATTCCGGAGAAAAAGCTTGCTTACAGTTGGCGTTACGATGGTTATGATGGAAACACACTGGTAACTTTTGAACTTTTTGCCATAGGAAATCTTACCAGATTGAAACTTACTCACGAAGGATTGGGAACCTTTCCGGTCACTAATCCCGATTTTGCAAAAGAGAACTTTGTTGAAGGATGGAATTGGATTATAGGCACTTCGCTTAAAGAGTTCCTGGATAATAAATCAAAATAATTTAAAAATTCAACCTATGAAAATCGCAGTTTTGCTGATGGTTGGAACCCTTTTCCTGGCTTATTACTATCACGACAAATATAAACCGATGTTGGCCGCAAGATAACGGGTTGTATTTTCAGTTTATCCCTCTTTTCTCCTTTCATAGGTCAGCTGCCGGAACTTTTGGTATATTTACACTTCAATAACCTAAGTCAGGATTTAAATTTTTGACAGGGAAACAATCAGAAATTCTCCGGGGTAGATTATTTTAGTGATTTTTTGCAACTGTACTATGAACAAGCAGGTTATCTGGCTTTCAATTTTTATACTCTTTCTATCGTGCAACCGGACGAAGGTTGAAAAGAATACTACTGCAATTAAGCCAAAAACTGTTGAAGCTCATGGATATGTTATTCCGGAAGATAGCATTTCTGAACCTTTAACGATTGTTGCTGGAAAACCCATCATGGTTTTGGCCGGAAAATCGCAGAAAATACCCGTTGGCAATAATGTAAAACCTGCCGGAAAACCCGAAATAACACTTGCTGGTACTCCTGAAATTCGCACTCCCGGAAAAGACGGATTAGCCGTTCCCAAAGAAATTATTTCAACCGGTCATTCTGTCCTGTCCGGAATTCCTGAAGTTGTGCTGGCCAAAGATGCATACAGCAAGGATGTTAATCCATTTAATTTTACTGCCTTTGGTACTATTCAGGGATTAAAACACAATCAGATCAGATGTTTGTTACAGGATCGAAACGGAAACCTTTGGTTCAGCAACGACGATGGGGTAACGCGCTACGACGGCAAATACCTTACCCATTTCTCAGTTAAAAGCGGGTTAAGTAACAGCATTGTTTTATGCATGATGGAAGACCGGGCCGGTGATCTTTGGTTCGGAACTTTTGGAGGTGGTGTAACACGCTACAACGGCAAGTATTTTACCCATTACACCGAAAAGCATGGTTTGAGCAACAATATTGTGAATTGGATTATTCAGGATAAAACCGGAAATTACTGGTTTGGCACTTCGGGTGGTGGCGCTTCCAAATTCGACGGAAAAGTGTTTACCCATTATACAGATAAAGAAGGCCTTGGCAGTAACCAAATCCGAAACATATTTCAGGACGATGATGGAAACATCTGGTTCGGTACTTTTGGCAATGGTGTAACAAAATTCGATGGTAAAAACTTCATGAATTACAATGGAAAAGAAGGCTTTCCGGGCAATCAGGTTGTATCGCTTTTTCAGGATAAACAAGGAAATATGTGGTTTGGAAGTTACAAAACCGGAGCAATAAAATACGACGGAACCCATTTTTATCAATATACCGACAAACAAGGATTGAGCGACAACAATGTTTTATGCATGATTCAGGATGCAAACGGAGGGATGTGGTTTGGTACTTCAGGAGGGGGGATTTCGAAGTTTGACGGCAATAATTTCACTCATTTTACTGAAAAAGAGGGCTTAACCAATAATTATGTCCGTTGCTCACTGATTGATAAACAGGGTAGCATGTGGTTTGGAACGCGCGATGGTGGTTTGGTAAAGTTTAATGGCAACCTTTTTAACCATTTTACCGATAACGAAGGTCTTGCCAAAGGCAAAGTGTTGAATATCATGCAGGACATTCAGGATAATCTTTGGTTCGGTACTTTTAGTGGCGGCGTAACCAAATTCGATGGTAAATATTTCACTTCCTATTCGCTTCAGGAAGGACTGCTAAACGAACGGATTTACAGTATTTTTGAAGACAACGAAGGCAATATCTGGTTTGGTACTGATGGCATGGGAGTTACCAAATTCGATGGCAAATATTTCTATCACTACACACAAAATGAAGGTTTGTGCTTCAATGGAATTCGGAGCATACTTCAGGATCGTAATGGCAACCTATGGTTTGGCAGTTATGGTGGCGGAGTTTCAAAATTTGATGGCGTAAAATTCGTCAATTATTCAAAAAAATCGGGACTTGGCAGCAATAAAGTGTTAAGTATGCTCGAAGATAAAAACGGAATGCTCTGGTTTGGAAGTGATGACAACGGATTGACCAGGTATGACGGAAAAGTATTTACACGCTATACTGTAAATGAAGGCCTTGGTCATAATGCGGTTTCAAGCATTCTGCAGGATCATTTGGGGAATCTGTGGTTTGGAACTTCAGGGGCTGGGATC
>JAUYTA010000844.1 GCA_030695265.1 Bacteroidota bacterium | reverse complement strand
TTTATTTATACTGAACGTGGTGTTTGGCGCCCCGGAGATTCCATTTATACTTCGGTTATTATTGATGACAGATACGCGCCACTTCCCGATAAACACCCGGTTATTTTCAAATTGGTGAATACAAAGGGACAAATCATTCAGAAACAGATACAAAACATAGATAACAAGCGATTACTAACTTTCAGGACTGCCACTGCCGCAGACGCTGAAACGGGAGCCTGGAAAGCAATTGTTTCCATTGGAGGCGCCGAATTCACCAAATATTTGCGCATTGAAACCATTAAACCGAACCGCCTTAAGATCAATTTCACAACCAAAAATGAACTGATCAGGAGTGAGGATCAGCAGGCTAAGGCATTGATTGAATCGAACTGGCTGACCGGAATTAAATCGCCGGGCTTGCGCACTGTTGTTGATCTTAGTTTAAGGGCTGGCCAGACAAAATTCGATCAATTCCCATTGTTTGGTTTCGATGATGCAACAAAATCCTTTAAATATGAAACGAAAACGCTGATCGACAGCAAATCGGATGCAAGCGGAAACCTGAATTTACCGCTTCAGTTGGGGAAAATTACCGATGCGCCGGGAATGTTGAATGCCGATTTCACCGTTCGTATTTTTGAGCCCGGCGGCGATGCGAGTATCCGCCAGTTCACGAAGAAATATTCTCCATTCAGCAAATATGCCGGACTTTTCATTGCCCGCGCCGACGAAAACAGCGATTACATAAAAGTGGACGAAAATTCAGCAATGAAACTGGTTTCCGTTGATCCTTCAGGAGAAGCCTCGTCTGATCAGCTTCAACTGATGGTTTATAAAATGGAATGGCGCTGGTGGTGGGAATCTTCCGATCAAAACATTGGCAGTTATATTTCGCGAAACAACGCAAGCCTTGTTTTGTCGAAAACGGTGGATATCAAATCGGCTCCGGTTACTGTCAGCGAAGCATTCAGCAAACTGGAATGGGGACGCTATCTGATTGTGGTTCAGTCAACTTCCGGCCATACATGCAGCCAAACCGTTTATAACCGACCCGATTACTATTACGAAGACCAGTCCTCCAGTCAGGCCACCATGTTGAGTTTTACTTCTGATAAGAAAAAATACACTGCCGGAGATAATATCCACATTAGCTTTCCTGCTCCTGATAAGGGTAGGGCGCTGATTACCATCGAAAACGGCACCAGCGTGACCGATAAATTTTGGGTAAACACGACTGCCGGAAACAACGATCTGAAGATAAAAGCGACTGAAGCGATGGCTCCGTGCGCCTACATTCACATTAGTCTGATTCAGCCTTTCGGTCAGCGAAACAACGACAATCCTATCCGCATGTACGGTGTAATTCCAATTCCAGTTGAAAATCCGGGTTCCAGATTGTTTCCGGTTCTGCAAATTCCATCCGAGTTCCGTCCTGAAAGACAAATCAGCCTTTCCGTGAGCGAAAAAAACGGGAAAGCGATGAATTATACGATTGCCATGGTGGACGAAGGTTTGCTCGATTTGACCGGTTTTAATACTCCTGATCCGTGGACTGGAATTTATCAGCGGGAAGCTTTGGGCGTGAAAACCTGGGATTTATTCGACGATGTGCTCGGCGCTTTTGGCGGAAAGATTGAAAAATTATTTGCCATTGGTGGTGATATGAATCCAGTTGATCCGTCGAAAAACAAGGCCAACCGCTTTAAGCCTGTCGTTCGCTTTGCGGGTCCTTTTCGCATAGAGAAAGGCCAGACACGTAAACATACGTTCGATATTCCCGCCTACTCCGGATCGGTGCGAACAATGATTATTGCCGGAAACGAAGGCTCTTATGGTACTGCCGAAAAAACAAGCGCGGTAAAAAGTCCGCTTATGTTGCTGCCCGTTGCTCCCCGAAGTCTTGGCTTCGACGAAGAAATAACCATTCCGGTGTCGGTTTTTGCTCAGGATGCAGCGCTGAAAAATGTGCGTGTAAAAATTGAATGTTCCGAACATTTCAGCATTCTTTCGGCCAAAGAAACAAGTTTAAATTTTACTGAAATTGGTGAAAAAAGTGTTGAATTCAGGATAAAAACTTCTGAAATATCGGGATTTGGAACCATCAAATTTACAGCTACATCGGGCAACGAATCGACCAGATATGAGATCAATATTCCGGTAAAAACCAAAGAATTACCTGTTTCCAGAAATGTTTCCAAACTCCTGAAATCCGGAGAAGAAGCAAGCCATTCACTGGTTCCGTTCGGAATAAAAGGAAGCAATAAAGCCATTGTTACCGTCAGCGGACTTCCTTCGGTTAACCTGAATTCACGGCTGAATTACCTGATTCAGTATCCGCATGGATGCACCGAACAGACAATTTCGTCAGTTTTCCCGCAGCTCTATCTTTCAGGAATTCAGGAATTGGATCAGGAACAAAAAAGGCAAATCGGAAATAATGTTCAGGCGGGAATTTCGAAACTGACAAACCATCAGAATACCGATGGTTCGTTCGGTTTCTGGCCGGGAATGGCCGCAAACGATGAATGGCTGACCAATTATGCCGGGCATTTTTTCAGCGAAGCGGAACTGAAAGGGTTCACCATTCCGGCGCAGATGAAGAAAAGCTGGCTGACGTATCAGGCGCGCATGGCTTCCGACTGGAGAGGGAATTTGCCTTATCAGAAAGTGGTGCAGGCATACCGTTTATATACGCTGGCACTGGCCGACAAACCATCTTTCAGCGCGATGAACCGTTTGCGCGAAGACAAGACAATGCCCACGGCAGGACGATGGTTTTTGGCCGGAGCTTATGCTGAAGCCGGTCGGCCCGAAGCGGCTTACGAACTGATTGACATGCGGAATACCAGTCCGGCTGAAAATTTCAATGGTTTTACTTATGGCGATCAAACCCGCGATCGCGCCATGTTGCTGCTTTGTATGGTCAGGATGAATGATCAGAACAATATGTTTACACTTTACGAGCACATTGCCAAAAGTTTGAACAGCGACGAATGGATGAACACACAAACCACCTCGTTTGCACTGATTGCGGTGAGCAAAACGATGGAAAAGATGAACGCCGACCAGAAAGGATTGTCGTACTTACTGACCATCAACAAGAAAGTAAACGAAAGCATCAAAACTGCCGCACTGTTCAGTACCGCTTTAACAACCGAGCTACCAGCCGAACAACAGGTAAAGATCAAAAATACTTCCGCCGGAACTGTATTTGTGAATTATTATACCGAAGGAATTCCAAAAGCCGGGCAATCGGTGAAAACGGATCGCAATCTGGAAACTACTGTCAAATTTATTGGCAAGGACAAAACGCCGATCGATATCACCAAACTGACTCAGGGAACCGATTTTATGGCAGTTGTGCAAATCAGGAATAAATCGACCGAAGATGTTTCGGATTGTGCGCTGACTTTTCAGGTTCCATCGGGCTGGGAAATTCGGAACACGCGAATGTATAACCAGACGACCTCTGTAAACGAAGATGCTTTTGATTACCGCGACTTTCGCGACGATAAAGTTTGCACCTATTTTGACCTGCACAAAGGACAGATGAAAACCTATCTGGTTATCTTAAATGCTTCGTATCTGGGAAAATACTATTTCCCGAATATCCAGACAGAAGCCATGTACGACAAGAATTATTTGTCGGTTGTGCCGGGGGTTTGGGTGGTGGTGGAGAAATAATATATCCCGTCAGCTAAAGCAGACGGCAAAGGATATCGCTCTGATTAACAGATACTCTAATTCGAAGCACTATCCTTTGCCGTTGGCTTCAGCCAACGGACATGTGTATCTAATATTTTAAAGTTGATGTTCAAGAAAAAATACCTGCTCCGCACCTTGTTGGTTTTGTTAGCCTTACTGCTTCTAGCAGTTCTGTTAGCGCCTTTGCCCCGTTTTAACAAACCCTGTTCAACGGTGGCGCTTGCGGCAGACGGACAATTGCTGGGCGCCCGCATTGCTGCCGATGGACAATGGCGGTTTCCTTCCAATGATACCGTTCCTGACAAATTTAAAACTTGCCTGATTCAGTTTGAAGATCAGTATTTCCAATACCATCCTGGAATAAATCTCTTTGCCATTAGTCGGGCAGTTGTGCAAAATATTCGGGCAAAAAAGGTAATCAGCGGAGGAAGTACCATCACCATGCAGGTAGCACGTATGGCCGGAAATGGCCGCAAACGAACTGTCGGGAATAAGCTGATTGAAATTCTGTCGGCCTTGAAACTGGAATTGTTGTACAGCAAAAAGTCGATTATTTCATTGTATGCTTCCAACGCTCCGTTTGGCGGGAATCTGGTTGGAATTGACGCAGCCTGCTGGCGATATTTCGGACACAGCGCTTCCCGTTTATCGTGGGCCGAAGCCGCAACTTTGGCCGTTTTGCCAAATGCGCCGTCGCTAATTTTCCCCGGCACCAATGATCAGAAACTGAAAATCAAACGAGACAAACTCCTGAAAAATCTTCGGGACCGAAAAATCAGTGATTCGCTGGATTGTGAATTGGCCATTGAAGAAACCCTTCCGGAGAAACCTTTTGCGCTGCCCGACCATTCGTTTCACCTGACTGAACGGCTTAAGAAATCGAATTCCGGAGAGCTGATCACTACCGGTATTAACTACCAATTGCAGCAACAAGTGGTGGAACTGGTACGCGAACACAGCAGCCAGCTTGCATCGCAGCATATTTTCAACGCTTCGGCAATCGTGATAGATGTTAGAGCTAATCAGGTGCGGGCATACATTGGCAATTCTCCGGCCAACACGCTGGGAACCTTCAACAATCAGGTCGACATGATAAGCTCGCCACGCAGTACCGGTAGCATTATGAAACCATTTTTGTATGCAGCCATGCTTTCCGATGGAGAAATGCTCCCAAATTCCTTGCTTCCTGACATTCCGGTATATCTTTCAGGATATGCGCCGAAGAATTTCGATTACACGTTTCATGGGGCGGTTCCCGCGTCGCAGGCTTTGTCGTGGTCGCTGAATATTCCGGCAATTTACATGCTCAAACGATACGGTATCGACCGTTTTCTGGACAAACTGAGACAATTCGGGTTCACTTCGTTCAGGAAAAGTTCCGATCATTACGGACTTTCACTTATTCTTGGTGGCGGTGAAACTTCGCTTTGGGAATTGTGCTCCGCTTACTCCGGATTCTCACGCACATTAAATAACTACAGTCTTCATCATCAGTATTACAAGGAAAATTTTGAAGTTCCGTCGCTGATTCCCTCCCAACAAACCAAACAATTAACCCGGCAGGAAAGCGTGATGGATGCCGATGCAATTTGGTTTACGTTTCAGGCATTGCT
>JAUYTA010000833.1 GCA_030695265.1 Bacteroidota bacterium | reverse complement strand
CCGATTTCCATCGATGACCCTGAAGCCAACATCGGATCGGAGAGAATAACTTCCTTCCCCTCAAGCGATGGAGAAGCCAGGTATTCAAATTCGATGTGGAATTCGCTTTTTTCATCGTATTTACGGTAAGCCGAGATGAATGCGTTTTCAGCACGATCGAAAATATTGAGCAATCCTTGCTGAAGAGGCAGTCCGGCGCGTAAAATAGTAGCTAAAACTGGTTGTTGAGCCAGTGTTTCGACTTTGGCAACTCCAAGCGGAGTTTTTATTTCCTCAGTTTGGTAATCCATTACTTTGCTTATCTCGTAAGCAAAAATTTCGCCCAAACGCTCAAGGTTTCTTCGGAACCTCATTGGATCTTTCTGGATTACTTCGCAACGGATTTCTGAGATGAACTGATTAAAAACGGAATTCGACTCGCCAACAATATTTACCTTCATGATTTAAAAAGTTTGGGCAAAAGTAATAAAAAGACGATATCCAGTATGGTCGTTTCAGAATTTTAAGTAAAAACAATGTCGCCGTCTCCATCCTGAATCAATGGGTATTTTTGGTAATCATCAAACAAGTTTTTCGAAATGGCAACCAGTCGCTTTATTTTCTTTTTGAATATGAAAGGATGAACGACCGAATCCATCATATTCACTAAAACGGGATTAAAAACTGTGAGGGTAACTACATTTTTCAGAAGAGCCTGCTGGTAAATTACTTTAAGAACCATTCGGGCATCTTTTTCCTGAAAATAGACATACGGAACTTTCATGTGACCATCTCTAACCGAAATTAAAAGCAGTCCAATCGTTTGGTTTGAAGTGGTAATTTTCACAAAATACTGTTCAAAACTTTCGACGATGTGCGAAAACGGATATTCAACCGTAGTTTTCGTCTGAGCGGTATTCGATCCAATTATCCACGGAAATTTTAATATCCATTCCAGATCTTTCCCTGTTCTGCGTATAAACTCGTTTTGCGTATGGTTTTCAATAAATGTATGCAATTCCTGGTCAAGCGAATTCAGGTATTCTACTTCTGGCAAAATTCTCATTATTCTCGACCAAAGTAATTTTTTGTACGGAACAATAAGGAAATTGAACGTTTGGTCGGTCAATTTCAGCAATGGTTTTAGTTTTCGGGCCGATGGTAATTTCGCCGGAATCAATTCATGCAGGTTAAATTTCAGAAATCCACGGATTCCGGGAGTTATATCGGGGATG
>JAUYTA010000831.1 GCA_030695265.1 Bacteroidota bacterium | reverse complement strand
CTTATTTCCTCGACAGTAACAAAGTATTTTATCTCTCACTCATTTTAGGGGGCATACAGATATTGTTCGGCCTTTGTCTGAAAATTATAAATCAAATTAAAAAAGACGGTTTTATTTATGGACTTGGGACTATTGGCTGGTTAATACTGATTTTTAACTTACTTGGCTTTTCAATTTTCGCAAATGTATCCGGACCACTTTCTCCCAATATTGAATTGATTAAGAAAGGAATAACAACCGCGGCATTTGTATTGATCTTATTTTTCACCGATCCTGGCCTGAAGATTCACCTTCGTTTTTTTAGTGGGCTTTGGGGAATTTACAACACGGTGATGGGGATTTTTGGCGATATGTTATCCTACATCCGCTTGTTTGCACTTGGTATTTCAAGTTCAATTTTGGGAATGGTGGTCAATCAAATGGCACTTTCGTTTTCAGAAATTAAATTTATCGGCCCGGTCGTATTTATTCTTGTAGTCGTCGTCGGACATACAGCAAACCTTGCAATTTCATCGCTTAGTTCGTTCGTCCATCCTTTACGTCTGACCTTGGTTGAATTTTACAAAAATGCCGGTTTTACCGGAGGAGGAAGGCAATATAATCCGTTTTCAAAATATAAATCAATCTAAATATTAAATTATTATGGAACTACCTATTTTATTAGCTTATCTGGGTTTGGCAATTATGGTCGTATTTTCCGGAATTGGAAGTGCAATTGGTGTTACAAAAGGCGGGAATGCTACCATAGGCGCATTGAAAAAGAATGAGGAAGCATTCGGAAGTTATATGCTTTTAAGTGCCTTGCCAGGTACACAGGGCCTTTACGGGTTTGCAGGTTTTTTTATCCTGAACAACTTATTGGGCACCATAGAAACTGTAACCTTTTTGCATGGAGCTGCATTCTTTGCCGCCGGTCTGTCATTGGGTATTGTCTCTTATTTTTCGGCAATACAGCAGGGTTCAATCACAGCAAATGGTATTGCAGGAATCGGTTCGGGGTACGATGTTTTTGGAAAGACCATGATTTTGGCTGTTTTTCCTGAACTTTATGCCATCATTGCCTTTGCAGTAACATTTATTATCAGCACCTCTATTTAATCGTTTTCTGTTCTTACCATTTTGGGCTGCATCAATTAAACTAATCCTGAATGAGTTTGATTAAAGGTATTTTAATTAAGCGGAGAGAATTTGCTATACTTTTACTTCTCATCCTGTTGGTTTACGGATGCATTCTGTATTTATTTATAAGAAGCTCACACTGGGATGAAGAGCAGTCGCGCATTTTGGAAATATGTAAAAATGCTGAGTCTGAAATTCTATATTGCCAGTTGAATATTGATGAACTGATCGCTTCAGGTGATACACTTTACTTAAATTTGGCTTTAAGTAATCTTAATATGGCCAGGCAGTTCATCCTTTCCATTAATACTGAAAATGCTAATTTGGGGAAGAGCTTCATGCCGGAAGCGCTTCCCCAATTATCCGGGTTAATACAAGACATTTCCAAACTCGTACCATTGATCAGAACTTCAGTCTTGGCAAAGTCTAATTCAGGATTTGCAGACCTAAATCACCTGTTTTCTGAACTTCTGATGGGGATGAATGATTTTAATTCGGATCTTCAGCAAGGTGTAACCCAATACCATATAAAATTTCAAAAAATCTTGTTTGTTCTGTTTACCATTGGTTTTTTTGTTATGCTGTATTTTAGTTATATTATTTTCCGATTGATAAAAACAGTGATATCAACCGACAGGTATGTAGTTGGCAAAACCATTGAAATAGAACAACATGAGCGGCTTCGCATTGCCATGGACCTTCACGATGGATTGGGGGCGTATTTATCAAGCATTATCATGTATATAAAATTATTGGAAAAAGAAGCTGCTGAAAAAAATTACGACAAGGAAAAACTGGGGCATATAAACATGCTTGCAAATCACGCATTACGCAGCACCAAAGAGGTGATCAACA
>JAUYTA010000830.1 GCA_030695265.1 Bacteroidota bacterium | reverse complement strand
GAATTGATGTAATCGTTCAGATTCCGTTGCTGAATGGTGTTGATCGCTTGTGAAATATTTCGTTCCTTTTCGTTCAGTGCTGTGGCAATTTGCTGAAGTGTAAGTTCCGGTTCGAGGTACATTTTCTTTTCTGCAACCAGTTCCTCAATCCGTTTCATCAACAGTTTCATATCGGCATTGGGCAATTGTACCGATTTCGGTTTAGCCTCATCACCGGAGAATTTGTTAGTAATGGTGTTGTAAAAAATAACGAAGAAAAAGAGGAAAAAATATGAAATGCTCACCAGATTGATCACCGAAACAGCCGGGCTTTTCACCAAAACGGATACCGTGATGGCTATTCCGATGAGGCATGCAAGCGCATAACCATACACAATAAACCGTAACCATCGGATATCGACTCCCAACGAAGGAGCAATCTGGGGCTGAAGTTTTCTATTCTTTTCTACATCAAGCAATAACCTTATCATCAGAAAATTATACAACAGATATTGTACTTTAACGGTAAGATCAACAGCAAAGGCTGTATTGTTCAGAAAAGTATTGGTTTGGTATAAATTCTCCCAGATGTAATGATTTCCTTTTACCATCCAAATCATCAGGAAAAAAATCAGGTAAGCGAAAAAAGGGATGAAATGAATCAGGTGTTTTTTCTTCAGTTTAAAATCAGAAGAAAAACAGTAACGCACATAAAAGTAAAACAATGGAACCCACAAACAATACAGTGGTTTATAGATGAAATGCAAAACCGGAAATTGGTCGAAAAAACTAGAACCTCCGGAAAGGGTAAGGCTGTTCAGACCGTTGGTTAACACTTCAACCGAAGCATAAATGGCGAGCATCAAGCTTGGCGGGTGTTTTCGTCCCTTGTGAAACAACACAAGAGTCAAAACCAGCATCGTGTACATGATCAGCAGGTGGACAGTCTTCTCCATAAATTCTGAAACATTTCTTGAAACGGTAAAAGTAGCGAATTTCAAATGCCAACCGGAAAGAAAAATGTACTATAAAATGGTCTAAAATCGTGTTTCAGTACCTTCATACCGTATTTTGGCTATAATTTTATAGCTATTCTTAAACGTCAGTGATGAACCGAACTTTGAAAATATTTTTCAGCATACTTTTCCTGATTTTGTTGATCATCCAAACCGGATATAGTCAGGTGCGCCTGCCGCGTCTGGTGAGCGACGGAATGATACTTCAGCGCGAAACTCCTGTAAAGATCTGGGGCTGGGCGTCGGCTGGCGAAAATATTAAACTCAGTTTCAGCAACCAGTCTTTCGAAACAGTTACCCCGGCTGACGGCAAATGGACAATTACCCTTCCGGCACAAAAAGCTGGCGGACCATTTGAAATCAAAATCACTGGTAGCAATCAAATTATCCTGAAGGACATTCTCTTTGGCGATGTATGGCTTTGCTCGGGGCAATCGAACATGGAAACACCGATGAGCAGGGTAGCCCCGCTTTACAGTCCTGAAATTGAAACAAGCACGAATCCAAATATCAGGTTATTTCAGGTTCCGGTACGCTGGAATTATAACGAACCGCAAGAAGACATTCAGGGTGGAAAATGGGAAGCAGCCAATCCGCAAAACATTTTAAAATACACAGCTGTGGGCTATTTCTTTGCCCGCGACCTTTACGAAAAATACAAGATTCCGGTCGGAATTATCCAGTGTGCTGCCGGTGGCTCATCTGCTGAAAGCTGGATCAGCGAAGAATTGCTGAAAGCCTTCCCCGAACAGTACAAAATTGCCAAACAGCTTTCCGACACAACTTACCTGAAAAATCTGCTCAATTCGGAGCGAACAGCTCTGTGGAAATGGTTCG
>JAUYTA010000827.1 GCA_030695265.1 Bacteroidota bacterium | reverse complement strand
ATTATTTGTTCATCAGGTACAGCCTCCATGGATGTTGATCCTCTGGCAACAAATATAAGTTGGGCTCTTACACCTTCCATTCTATTTAGCGGAGCCACCATAGGAACCGGAAACATTGCAAACATAACTGCATCGCCAACTTACCACGGGAAAGGAAAAATTACCTACACGTTTAATATGCCTTCCGGTGAAACGTTTACGGCTGAAAAAGATGTGTGGATTAAAGGTCCAGATGTAAGCGAGGTTTCGTTTGATGTTTACCGTTCTGACGGGGTTCATGCGACCAATATGTACGGCACTTGGATTTTATGCCCTAATACAACCTACCACATTTATGTTATGAACAGCAGTCCGGTACCTCTTGCCGATTACAACTGGACTGTTCCATCGGCATGGACAACGTTTTATACCTATCAAAATATGATTTCCATTAATACAAATTCATCTCCCGGTGGGCCAATTACAGTTAATGCCACCAATACTGCAACCGGATGCAACAATACAATACAGATTATTACCGGCTATATGGGCAGCAGTTATGATTGCGGTAGCTATTACATGGTTTTCTCTCCTAATCCTGCAACAAGTGAAACCACTTTGGAGATAGCGCCTGAAGGTGAAAAAACGATTGATGAAAGTACCCAATGGGAACTGGAAGTATATGATCAGCAACAAAGCCTGAAAGAAAAGAAAACCAAAATAAAGGGAAAACAAACAAAATTAAATACCTCTGCATGGAAGGACGGTGTTTACATTGTCCGCGTTAAAATTGGAGATGAAATGATCAGCGAAAAGCTGGTGGTAAAACATTGACAATAAACCAGTAGGCAATGTTATATATAGTCAGGGTTTCACTCCAGGTGAAGCCCTGACTTGTTTTTATAATGCCACTGTAACCACACAAACCTCTCATTTCCTTGCGCAAAAGTTATTGCCAGAATAATGAACAAACAAAAAGCAAGACATAGTATGAAATTTGGAATTTAAGAAATAACCGTAATCAATTGCATACTTTTTAAATAAAACCGAATTTGTCGAATTGGCTTAAAGTGTTACATTTATGGTCAAATAAAAAACAATGAAGCAAAATGAACACAACTGATTTAAAATACAAACTCGAACAGCTTCAATCATTAAAAGCTGAAAACGAAATTGTTGAATTTAAAGAAGCTGAAAATAATTATGACTTCAGAAAGTTAGGCAAGTATTTTTCGGCTTTAAGTAACGAGGCTAACTTGCTTGGTAAAGATTGTGCATGGCTGGTATTTGGTATTGAAAACAAACAACACAAAATAACCGGAACTCAGTTCAGGAGAAACAGGGTCGAGCTCGATAGCCTGAAAAAAGAGCTGGCCGACAAAACTTCAAACCGCATTACGTTTATCGAAATCCATGAACTCATTTTACCTGAAGGACGGGTCATCCTATTTCAGATACCGCCTGCACCCAAAGGAATTCCGGTTGCTTTTGAAGGGCATTTCTACGGACGCGATGGTGAAAGTCTTGGCGCATTGAACCTGGAAGAATTGGAACGAATTCGGAACCAGAACACTGAAAACGATTGGAGCGCTGCCATTTTAAGCGAAGCAACAATTGACGATCTCGACCCTAAAGCTATTTCATACGCCAAAGAACGGTTTGTGGTAAAATTCCCTGAATTAAAAGAAGACGTAAACATTTGGGACGACCTGACTTTTCTGAACAAAGCTAAAATCACGATTAAAGGACAGATTACCCGCACTGCTATTATCCTGCTGGGCAAAAGTGAAGCCGAAAATTATCTCATTCCATCAATTGCCAAAATGAGGTGGATACTCAAAACGGTGCAAAATGAAGAGAAAGATTACGACATTTTTCCGCCGCCCTTTCTTATGGCCATCGACAAGATATATGAAAAAATCCGCAACCTTAAATACCGGTATTTGCCAAAAGGGACATTGTTCCCCAACGAATTACCACGATACGAACCATTTAACATACGCGAAGCCATCAATAACTGTGTTGCCCACAACGACTATTCAAAAGCAGGTTATATTAATGTAGTAGAGTTTGAAGACGATCGTCTGGTGTTTTCAAACAACGGAACGTTTATTCCGGGCAGCATCGAAAAGGTGATCATGCAGGACGCACCGGAGGAAAATTACCGGAACCGGTTTTTAGCCAATGCTATGTTTCAACTGGGCTTGGTTGATACCAGGGGTGGAGGGATTAAAAAGATGTACACCAACCAGATAAAACGGTTGTTCCCTTTGCCCGATTACGAGTTCGAAGACGAAAAAACCAGGATGATCCTCACCGGGAAAATTTTAGATCCTGAATTTTCCGATATTCTTTCGCATCACCCCGATCTTGCATTTGCCGATGTGTTTCTTTTAGACCGGGTGCAAAAGAAAAAAGACATTACCGATGATGAACTCAAATACCTGAAAAAACTGAGGTTTGTTGAAGGGAGAAAGCCAAATATTTATCTTTCACATTTGGTAATAGAACCTTTAAATAATGAAGGTTTAAAAGCTGAATATATCCGTAACAAAGGATTTGATGATGACTATTATAAAAATTTAATTATTGAATACCTTACCAAATGGAAAGAAGCTTCGAGAAAGCAGATTGAAAATTTACTTTGGGATAAGCTTTCAGATGTCTTAGATGAAAAAAGTAAGAAAATCAAAATTCAAAATCTTTTACAAAGTCTTAAAAAAAGCACCAGAATAAAACTTGACAAAGGGAAAAAATGGGAACTTCATTAGATTTATACGAATTTATACGAACATAGATGAATTTATACGAACTCCGGCAAACGAACACATTGATCGTGTTGGATATCAACACGTAATGACTTATTAATTTATACGAACTTATACGAACATGATTTTGGAATATTTAAGAAAATTTGGAACTTCCAAGCGTAGTGCTATCGACAACTTGATTATCCCAAAACTTTCGGCAGTTTTGAATGAAACGCAAAAAAAATATAAAGTTGGCAACATGCTTTCAGCACTCAGAAATGAAGGAAAAATAAAAAATGTTGGCTTTGCAACTTGGAAATTGTTATAAACTTACGAGAGTTTACGAGAGTTTATATCATTATATTGCTGAATATAAGCAACATAAATTATTTGATTTACGTGAGTTTATTCAACTTTTAGATGAAATTACAGGAACTCACAAGAACTTGTGTGAAAATATGCGAAGTTGTGCGAACTTACAAGAACTCGAATCATAATTGTATTGTCGATCGGTTATTAATCCCTGGCCAGAAACTGCCCAACTTTGCATGAAGCCCTGACTTTTTTGCTACAATATCTTAAAAAACATTTGGGCCACGGTCATGTAAATAAGCAATCCGAGAATGTCGTTGGTGGTGGTAATAAACGGGCCGGTAGCTACAGCCGGATCAATTTTGAACTTGTTAAGCACCAGCGGAATGACCGTTCCGAATACAGAGGCAAAAATCATCACGATAAATAAGGTAATACTCACCGAATAAGTGAGCCTCATATTTCCGTTAAAGAAGTAATTGTAAACGAATATGAGCGTGGCAAACAAAAAGGCGATGCTAAAAGCGACCGTAAGTTCTTTAAACAGTTTCCTGCCAACCGAATCGAAGTTGCGTGTTCCGCTGGCAATGCTCTGAACAATGATTGAAGATGACTGCACACCCACATTTCCCGCCATAGCGGCGATGAGTGGAATAAAAAATGCCATCGCAGGAATCTGCTCCAGTTGCGACGAATGTGAACCAAGCACACCTGCTCCGATAATACCACCCACCATCCCGATAAAAAGCCAGGGAATGCGTATCCAGGCGCGTTGAAACACATTATCACCAGCATCCACATCACCCGAAATACCCGAAGCCATCTGGTAGTCCTTATCTGCTTCTTCGCGAATAATATCCAACACGTCATCGATGGTAATCCTGCCCTTCAACCGTCCAATCTGATCGACTACCGGAAGTGCGACCAAATCGTATTTTTCCATGATCTGTGCCACTTCTTCCTGGCTTGCATCCGTCCGCACAAAATGAACATCTTCGGTCACCATACTTTTAATCACTGTAAGGGTTGGCTTCATGATCAGCATCTTCAGCGAAAGCACGCCTTTGAGAACGAAATTATCATCAACAACATACACGTAATAAATTTCGTCGATGTCTTCCGCCTGAATACTAATTTCTTTCAGACAGGTTTGTACTGTCCAGTTTTCGTTTACCGCAACCAGTTCCTTGGCCATGATCCCCCCGGCAGTATCCTCGTCGTATTCCAGCAGATCCGCACTCCAGCCTGTTCCTTGTCTTCCAATTGCTGCAATACCTCATCCTGCAAATCTTCATCAAGTTCTGCCATAACGTCGGCAGCATCGTCCGATTCCATGTACTCGATAAACCGGTGGGCAATTACATCAGGAGGCAATAATTTCAAATAGCTGTTC
Organism: Bacteroidota bacterium; assembly: GCA_030695265.1. GTDB lineage: Bacteria > Bacteroidota > Bacteroidia > Bacteroidales > Prolixibacteraceae > Aquipluma. The sequence continues at coordinate 8,210 of JAUYTA010000827.1, read as the reverse complement.
CAGTCATTCTCCGGAATCTCAACCAATACATCCGCGGCCAATTCTCCGTCGAGCAGCGCAAAGAGGTATTTGGCTTCATCAGAGTCAAGCTCCTCTATTATTTCTGCAATATCAGCCGGATGGAATTCACTGATGATCTGAATAATATCCTGATCTGCTTTCTGTTCGATCAGATCCGTAAGCTGATCGATTAAATGCCTGTTGAGTTCAAGTTTCATAACGCAATACAGTTCAAAGTTTCAAGTTCAAAGTTTCAAGTTGTCTAACGATGCTCAGGCATTGGGAAAACACAGTCATTTGTGGTCATTCAATTGTCATTTGTGGTCATTTAATTGTAAAAAACGCGAAGCTATTGACAATAAATGACGTAAAACAAATGACCATCAATGACCTTTTCACTGCGACAGACCAGTGATCACTGCGACTGATCACTGATCACTACTCCCTCTTGTTCCGCGATCAGCCTTGTCAACATTACAAATTCGGCAACACCCAACTGTTCCGGACGTTTGTCGAAGATAGGATTGACTTTTAATGCATCGGTGGTTATCATGGTTTTTAACGAATTGCGCATGGTTTTGCGTCGCTGGTTAAAAGACATTTTGACAACGCTTTTAAAGAGTTTTTCATCGCAGTCGAGGTGCTCGGCTTTGTTACGTGTGAGCCTGATGACACCACCTTTCACTTTTGGAGGCGGAATAAACTGATCCTGATCAACCGTGAACAAGTATTCAATATCGTAATAAGCCTGAAGAAAAACACTGAGGATTCCATAGGCTTTTGAGCCGGGTCCGGCAGCCAGCCTCTCTGCCACTTCTTTTTGAAGCATTCCGACAACTTCAGGAATCTGGTTGTGGAATTCAAGCACCCTGAAAAATATCTGTGACGAAATGTTGTAAGGGAAATTACCGATAATGGCAAATGGTTCATCAAAAATCTGGTCAATCCTCATTCGCAGGAAATCGGCTGAGATAATCCGATCCTTCAATTCAGGAAAATGCCCGTTCAGGTATTCAACCGATTCGCGGTCGATCTCGACAACTGATGTTTCGAACGATTTATTTTTCAGGAGAAATTCGGTTAATACTCCCATACCGGGGCCAATTTCCAATACTTTGTTCACATTGACTGCCTGCAAACTTTCAACAATTTTTTGAGCAATGTCTTTGTCTTTCAAAAAGTGCTGCCCCAGATTCTTCTTTGCCCTTACGATTGTCATTTTTTTATTGCTATAATGATAACTACAAAATGTTGCATTCTGAACATACCAATCAAAGACCCTGCCTTGCCAAGCAGGAATTGTTTCTACCACGGATTACTCAGATAAACACAGATTGAAAACTCACTTTGCTTGTTTATTAATCTGTGAAAATCAGTGTAATCTGTGGTTTTAACTTTTCTTCTTTCTTTGTGCTTCTTCTTTGAGCCTTTGTGACAAAATTGTCTTTACTTAAATTATTGGCAGAAATCGACACGAATTAAAACAAAACTGTATTTTTGTGCATATTGCTAAATTCAGAATAAGGACTTTATATCACAAATCCTTATTGCCGGAGCAAAAGTACTTTAAAACACATCAATAAAAAAATAGAAAAGTTGAAACAAAATACCCTCAAAACCCTCAAATTCCTCACCTTTTTTATACTCGGAGTCCTGCTTTTCTGGTGGGTTTACAAAGATCAGGATATCAACCGGATAAAAAGTATTTTAACCAATGAAGTCAACTATTTCTGGATCATCATTTCCGCTTTTTTAGGACTGCTGAGCCATATCAGCCGCACCATCCGGTGGAACCAGATTATTGAACCACTGGGACACAAACCCCGAACATTGAATACTTTTCTGGCCGTAATGATTGGCTACCTGATGAACCTTGCCTTGCCGCGAATGGGCGAAATTTCGAGGTGCGGTGTGCTTTCCCGCTACGAAAAAATCCCATTCACAAAACTGATCGGAACAGTAGTTCTAGAGCGGTTGATCGATGTGCTGGTGCTTCTTTTGCTCTTGATTCTTGTGGTCGTTACCCAGTTCGGACAAGTGCTCGAATTTTTAAAAAACAATCCTGAAGTGGAAGAAAAATTAGGTAACATATTGCATTCACCCATTTTGCCAATCGGGCTGGTAATATTTCTATTGATTCTCTGGTTTACAAGGCATAAAATCAGGGACAGCGGCATTGCAAAAAAAGTGATTGCCCTTTTTAACCAGTTTATTGAAGGATTTCAAAGTATCCGAAATATTAAAAACAAAGGCGCATTTATTTTTCACTCGGTATTTATCTGGTTTTTATATTACCTGATGATTTACTGCGTTTTCTTTTCGTTTGAATTTACCTCACATTTAACTCCCTGGGCAGGACTGACCGTTTTTGTTCTGGGCAGTTTCGGGATGGTTGCGCCTGTGCAGGGCGGTATTGGCGCCTGGCATTTTATGGTGATCGAAGGACTTGCTTTGTACGGCATCGACAAAGCCGACGGTCAGATTTTCGCATTGGTAGCCCATGGCAGCACAACGCTTATGCTGATTGTTTTTGGACTGATTTCCTTGCTGGTATTGCCTTTTGTGAATGAACGCGTTGAAAATAAATAAAACATTGAATACAAACCTGTACATCGCCCGAAGGATTTTTTCCGCAAAGGAAAACCGCGATAACCTGTCGCACCGGATTGTGAATATTGCCCTTTTCGGCATTGTTCTCGGACTGGTGGTGCTTATTTTGTCGATTGCCATCGTAACTGGTTATAAAACGGAAGTTGGCCGAAAAGTGATCGGGTTCGGTTCTCATTTACAAATTGTAAACCTCGACTCCAACCAATCGTTCGAAACCAGTCCCGTCAACCAGAAACAGCCTTTTCTGGAAGAACTTAAAGCAATTGACGGCATTCGGCACGTGCAGGTATTTGCGACCAAACCGGGCATCATCCGCACTGATGAAGAAATTCACGGTGTGGTTCTGAAAGGCATCGGCCCCGATTTCGACTGGTCATTTTTTCAGGAGAACAAGGTTGCAGGCGAGCCATTTCATGTTCAGGACACTGTCCGCAGCAACAAAGTCTGGATTTCGAAACAAATGGCCGATCTGCTGAAACTTAAAACCGGAGACGATCTTATCATGTTCTTTATCAACCAGATGGAAGCCATTCCGCGCCAGCGGAAATTCGAATTGGCCGGCATTTACAAAACCAGTCTCGAAGAGTTCGACCGCATGTTTGTGCTGGTTGACATCAATCATATCCGCAGGCTAAATAATTGGGAAAACGATGATGTGAGCGGGTTTGAGATCCTGGTCGATGACTTCAAAAACATTTCGGAACAGCAAAAATCGGTTCATCAGCTTTTATTACGAAATACCAGCCCCGACAGCCCTGTTTTGCAAGTGATCAGCATCAAGGAAAAATACAGGCATATTTTCGATTGGCTGAGCCTGCTCGACATGAATGTTTGGGTAATCCTGGTGCTTATGATTCTGGTGGCCGGGTTCAACATGGTTTCGAGCTTGCTGGTCATCATTCTGGAACGGACACAAATGATCGGGATACTAAAAGCGATGGGAGCCCGAAACTGGAGCATCCGCAAAGTGTTTTTATACTTTTCTGTAATGCTCATCCTGAAAGCGCTTTTCTGGGGCAACCTGCTCGGAATCGGTCTCTGTTTAATTCAGGAATACACCCGTGTGCTGAAACTCGACCCGACATCGTATTACCTCGAATATGTGCCGGTAAACCTGACAGTTCTGCACATTGTTCTGCTGAATGTCGGCACAATCGTAATAACGGTATTAATGTTGCTGCTCCCCTCCTACTTCATTACCAAAGTTTCACCTGAAAAAACAATCCGTTTCGAGTAAGCCAAAGTTATGCATTCATCTATCCTGAAATATTTGGAAGAAGCTTTCCACGGTGAGTTACCGGGAATTGAAGCACATCGGAAAATGCTTCCGCCCGGCAGGAGTTTGGCTTCAGGCGAAGATGAAATGAAGTTGATAAAACAAAGCAGTATTTTACTGCTGCTTTTTCCTGAAGGTGAACAGATTTACACCTGTTTAACCAGAAGGCCTGCAACAATGACTTTTCATCCGGGACAAGTCAGCTTCCCCGGCGGAAAGGTTGAAAAGGAAGATCTTTCAGCTGAAATGACCGCTTTACGCGAAGCCCGCGAGGAAATTGGAATCGACACTTCGAACATCAGAATTCTTGGCAAATTGTCTGATCTATATTTGGAAGTCAGCGGATTTTCGATTCAGCCATTTCTGGCATGGGCAGATAAAAAACCCGATTTTGTGGTAAATTCAGGAGAAGTGGAAGAATTGATTCTCTTTCCGATAAGCGATTTTGTTAAAAATGAAACAACTTCGGAAACCGTGCTTGATACATTTACCGGTCCGTTGCAAATTAAATATTACCCATTTAACGGCGAGATTATCTGGGGCGCCACTGCCATGATTTTATCCGAATTGATTGAGATTCTGAAGAAACAGGGAAGTGTTCAGTCGCAGTAATTCAGAAAAAAAGTATTCAGTCGCAGTCGCAGTAATTCAGAATATGTAATTAATACGGGTCACATTCTGCCATAGGTTAAACTGGCCGGTGTAAAAACCATCATCATGAGCCTTTGGAAAGTGGACGATAAAGCTACCTCCGAAATGATGCAGTTGTTTTATTCAAAGTGGCTGGGTGGCATGGAAAAACGGGAAGCCTTCAGGCTTGCACAACAGGAATTAAAAAAGAAGTACAAAAAGCCGTATTATTGGGCGGGGTTTGTGATGTTGGATTAAAGATTATAAAACATATACCAGTAGTAGAATGCTTCAGGATTGGTCTTTTTGAGTTTATTCAGCCTTGGATTGTTTGGCAGTTCAATTAACCATTTCGTCATATCTATCCTGTTGCTATACCGCTGGATGGACGTTTCTGTTTTCATTAAAGCAATTGTATAGGCGGTTCTTGCAGCATGTGTAATGGCTTTTTCAATATGGTATGATTCAGAAAAGATATAATCTGTAATTTGTTTTAGTCCTAATTGCAACACTTCAAAGTTAGTTTGACCCACTTGTTCACGCAAGCATATCGACAGGCAATTTTCCACAATATCATCAAAAACGATATTTACATCTCCGCTCATATCGCGATAATTCAGTTCCACTTTGGCTAAATTGGTAAATACTGATTTAACTTCTGCTACATTATCAATATGCTCAAATATGTTCCCAACATCATACAGTTGTTTAACAATTTCCTGCCCCATCGATTTTTTCTCTTTGAAATAGGGAATTCCTGTTGTGTTAGGGGCAAAGGCAGTCAGTTTATCGCCCATAATATTATTAAAATCGGGGGTTGAAACTTGCAGTATCACACCTTTGTGCGTAACAAAAGACGATTCGATAGGTGTTGAAATTAGCTTAGAGTAGCGGATTTCTTCAAATAAGATATCCAGCAATACAAATTCTTCATTTCCGGCTTTAATCGAACAGGGAAAATAAAATTTGTAATGTGCTTTTTCAATTATGCTGTTTGCTTTTCGTTGTTGAGGATCAACTCTGGAAAATCCTTTTTTGGTTGCAATATCGGCCAGTAGTTCTTCAATATCTTCAACTTCTTTGGAAACAATAATATCGATGTCGATAGAGAGCCTTTTTGTGCTATTGAGCAACAACATCAATGCTGTTCCTCCTTTAAAAACAAAATTCAGGTTCGATTCACTTAATCCCTCCAATAACATTAGTGCACGGATAAGCTTTTGCACAAGTCCCTTATCTGCCTTTTTCTTTGATGATATTTCTGAAATCCATTGGATGGAGGTGCAATTTTCGTTTATCATTTTTTCTTGTATTATTGACAGTTAATGGGAAATACTGTCATTTTATAGTATTGATATAAGAAACTAATGTATTTCGTTTTTCCTTCCGGCTTGCATACCGGAGAAGCTTGTCAACATTGATGGTGTATTTGGAAAACGCATTGTTAAAAATGTAAGATAATTCATTCCCCTGCAAAAATTCAAATTCTTTATCCGAAAACAGATCCACTAATAACTTTTCAATGGTGGTGGTGGGTACATTTTGTACTAATTGAGCAGGGAAACCTGAAACCAAGTTCCGCACAACAATTATGCTTTCACCAAAATATACATCATCGTTAAACTTTCCCTTCAAAACATATTTGTATTTTTCTCTCAACAACTCAAAAACTGCATCAACAGCTTCCCGCTCAACCTCTACATAGCATACATCTTTATTGATTAGGTGCTGTGAAAAAAAATTAATCTCACTGATATGCCAGATAATATATTTTAGGTAGGGGAAATTGCTTTTCATCAAATTGCTAATCCTGAACATCCTCATGGATACCTGAGGGATAAAGGAGTTTGTTGATCCAAATTTGTATGTTCCGCGCCCAATTCGTTGAATTGTGCCGACTTTAACCAATGAATTTATGCGCCAATTGATCGTCGATTTTGCAATAGTTGAATCGATTGACTGATAAAAGGCATATAAATCAGCAATTTGAAAATGATCCTTATCTTCAAATGTTTCTTTTAGTTTTTCAATATGTAGTTCAGCTTTCCTCATAAAATATGTATTGCAAATATAACTATATATTGACAGTAATATCATTTTACTGTCAATATATAGTTATATTTAAGGAATGATATTCAGAATGATGAAGTTAACCATCCTATTGAAAAACCTGCTTTTGATTCATAATTGAATGTATCTTTGTATGGCAGTCCCGGTATTTCCTCTCCCTGATATTAGATGCAAGTGATGAAGCCGGGTTTTTTATTTTTTTAGTTGTATTGTTTTTTTCCTGATGATTTGCCGGGGCGAAAACACATTCAAAATCATCATGAATGCGATGGGCATGTTTGGTTACCGACATCATTTATATCTAAAAGCATATAAAGAAATTGCAGAATGAGAAAAGGCAAGGTATATTACAAAGAACATTTTGCAGGGATTGTAACGGAAACTGATGATGGGGAATTTGTATTTCGGTATGAGGAAAACTTTGTGGCAGATCATCCAAAAGAGTTCATCACATTTACAATGCCGGTTACCAGCAAACACTTTACCGATAAGCGATTGTTTCCATTTTTTGATGGTTTAATTCCGGAAGGTTGGCTATTGGATATTGCCTCCAATAACTGAAATAATGAAGGCTAATCGTAGAACGACCAGGCAACCCCAATTCTGTAAGTGCGTTGATAATATGGATAATCCGGTGCAGCATTAAAATTGTCGCCGGCTAATCCTGAAGCAGCGTTCATTAATTTGAAGAACACCCGTGTACGTTTTAGTTTCAGGTTTACATGAAAATCGATGAAAGGATAATTACCGATTTTTTGTTTGTTTTGAATGTAAAACCGGGAAGTTCCGGGCTCGTATGCATCTGCGTAAAAAGATGTATTGTATCGGGTATCAACCCCAAGCTGAGTATATAAAACCTTCGAGATAACGGTCCTGTAATTCATGCTGATATATCCTGCAACAGCCGGCAAATGAATATAACTTTCATTGCTTCCTTTCTGTACCAGGAATTGGGTTCGTACCAACCAGTGTTTGCTGTCGAAATCTTTGTTTAAATAGGCCGAAAGAATAAGCAATTCACTGCCTTGGGTTGGCAAAGCTTTTTCGTTGTTGTATATGTAATTTCCCAGCAGCGAATAACCTGCCCCAATGGTAGTCCTGAATTCCTGCGAATGGATGCTCGCCCGGATCGTCATTTCGTTGATATTGTCGAAGTTATTTTGCCATTCAAAATGGTTCGAAAAATAATACTGGTCGAAATATTCAGGAACCAGTGATTTCAGGCTACCTTCAATACGCAGGCTGGTAGTGTCTTTCCCAATTCTCAAAGGTTTATTGATGTATCCGTTCAACTCGGTCTGACCCGCGCGGTATCCGGTAATGTATATTCTTCCGTCGGCCTGCCATTGCCAGAAACGGCCTTCGGTCCTGAAAATACCTCCGCCAACAAACGTGTTCGATTGTTTCTTTAGATAAGATCCCCACACTGCCGGCAAAATACGCAGCCAAAGCCAGTCATTCATGGTAACCTCAAACTCTCTGGATACATTCATCCCTCGATACCAAAGCTGGTCGTTCCCGATGTAAACTCGTTTTCCAAACGTGTATTTCCGGTCAGGGGCTTCATAAATCTTGATTTGGAAAATATTGGTCAGGCGAGTGTATTTCAAACTGTCGTTGGTAC
>JAUYTA010000822.1 GCA_030695265.1 Bacteroidota bacterium | reverse complement strand
AATCCCGGCGCTTTAATTCCGGTCAGCCAGTTCGATTCAATCAATGCCGTAGCCTGCTGAACCTCACTCCTGATCAGTTCATTTTTGGTTGTGAAATTGATTTTCAGGCGGTTCGGTTTTATGGTTTCAATGCGCAAATATTTGGTGAATTCGGCGCCTCCAATGGAAACAATTGCTTTCCAGGCTCCGGTTTCAGCATCTGTAGCAGTGGCAGTTCTAAAAGTTAGCAATCGTTTATTATCTATGTTTTGTATCTGTTTCTGAATGATTTGCCCTTTGGTATTTACCAATTTGAAAATAACCGGGTGTTTATCGGGAAGTGGCGCGTATCTGTCATCAATAAAAACCGAAGTATAAATCGAATCTCCGGGCCGCCACACACCACGTTCAGTATAAATAAATGCCTTAATACCTTCCTGAATTATCTCTCCTGAAACATCAAACTGACTCAACGACAACGCATTGGAATCATTTAATTTCAGAAATGATTTTTGCCCGTTTTGTTCGGCAACCAGCATAAATGGTTTATGTGATACCTGAATCGTGCAAAATCCTTCCTCATTTGATTCACCCGTTCCGATCACTTGCAACTGATAATTGTAAACTTCCAGCTTGACTCCGCTTAGAGGCAACGCCGTTTGAATGTCGGAGCAAACCACCAAAACATCGTTGGCATTTCCTTTTTTCGCAATAAGTCCAATATTACTAACCAGAATATTTCTCTTGATGTTGCGGTCGCTGGTGAAATAGGCCCGCGAGCAGGGGTTTTCGCGCAACTGCCAATTGTAGTAGCGGTCGTTGTATTCGTTTTGCCAGGTATCCGGATTTTCCCAGTAATCTTTTTCATTTTCCAGCGCGTTATTGCTATCATACAACTCAACTTCCTCTTTATCGGGACTTTCGGCGCATACATATACTGAATAAGCTTTTTGCATTCCAATCTCCACCTGATAGACAGCCCCTTTTTCGATGTTAATGTGTTTGGAAAGGTCGATTGAAAAGGCATTCCATTTATTGAAATTGACGAATTCGCTGGTCACCAAATCAATCCGTTTACTGTAAATCAGTTTCCCAACCCGCTTCATGTCGTAAGTGTCGCTCAACGATCTGTCCTGAAGGAAATTAATCATGTTTGACGGGAATATTTTCACGATTCGCAGGTCAACAGCTTTCAGGTTAACAGCTTCAAAAGGAAATATAACCGAACCGTTATCGGGCATAATTACTCCGCTACCGGGCAAACGCAATGCAGGTTTTAGCAACTGAAAATCAATCATCGTTTCTATCCC
>JAUYTA010000820.1 GCA_030695265.1 Bacteroidota bacterium | reverse complement strand
TTTATTTTACCGGACAACAATGAAATTAAAACTGACAAATGAATACTTTACCCACACTTTCCGTTATAGAATCCTTTTTTATTTTAAGTTTGAAATCTCAAACCCATCATTGTGAAATGAACAAAAAAGAACTTTTTGAACGTGTGATTGCTTATTTTCAGAAGGAAATGCCCATTGCAGAAACTGAACTTGAGTATTCCAATCCTTATGAGTTGCTTGTGGCGGTGATTCTTTCAGCCCAATGTACCGACAAGCGTGTAAATCTGATTACTCCAGAATTGCTTAAGCGGTTTCCTACTCCTGAAATGCTTGCCGAAGTTGATTCAGCCGAGGTTTTTGATTACATCCGTTCCTGCTCATACCCGAACAACAAAGCCAAACATTTGGTTGGAATGGCCCGGATGCTGGTAAATGATTTTGGAGGAACAGTGCCTGATGACATCGATGAATTGCAGAAGTTGCCTGGTGTTGGCCGTAAAACTGCCAATGTAATCGCTTCGGTGGTGTACAACAAACCAACAATGGCTGTTGATACACACGTTTTCAGGGTGGCTGCCCGTATTGGATTGAGCGCCAACTCGAAAACGCCTTTGGAAACCGAAAAGCAACTGGTTGAATATTTTCCTGAAGAATTGCTTCCGCTGGCGCATCACTGGCTGATTTTGCATGGACGATATGTTTGTGTGGCCCGATCACCTAAATGTGAAAGATGCGGATTGGCGGATGTTTGCAAGTACTTTCAGGAGGCGCAATCTTCCTGATCCGATGAATTGGAAATCGAACGTTGAGATAGTTTGAATCGTTGTCGCTTTTTTATTAGCCTTCATCGGATCAGTTCTCCCGGATCAGTCTGACGTTCAACTCAATATTAAATGTTCACGGTTTAGTGGAAATTAATTTTGTTAATTTTTTTATTTTTTGCCAAACTTTGTACATTTGCGACATCAAAAACTAAAAAGAACAAGTTATGGCTTATAAAATTTCAGAAGAATGTATTGCTTGCGGTACATGCATCGATGAATGTCCTGTTGAAGCAATTTCTGAGGGAGATATCTATAAAATTGATGCAGACCTTTGCACTGATTGTGGATCGTGTGCCGAAGTTTGTCCGGTTGATGCAATTTCTATTGCAGAGTAATTCCCGGTCGAAATAAAGCTGCAAATAAGCTGATCTTTAAAGGTCAGCTTATTTTTTTTGCCTGAGTTTTGCAACAAAGTAATGGGCACAATATAAGGTCGTATTGTTTTTTTAGTATAACGAATTGGAATGGAACGCGGATTAACGCTGATCTGGCGCCTGCCTGACGGACGAGGCAGGGATTAAAACGCCTGCCTACCGTCAGGCAGGGATTTTAATTCCGACAAGTCGGATTGATTTTCAGATATTTACGATCTTATCATTCATGCTTGCATGAATGATAATCCGTTTATAAGCCACCCCGAGTACTCAGCGATTTTATAGAGTATGTCCATTTTATTGTATTGGATATTAAACAACAATAGATAAATGAGTTACGGGTAAATTTGCTCACTCTAAAAATGGCGGTGACCATTTTATTAATTGTTAGGTCTTTTATCGGTGAACAATAAGGTAATAAGGTAAAAATCAAATGTATAACTTTTCTACTAAGGTTAACAAATTGAAAATAAGGTTTTTATGTTTT
>JAUYTA010000815.1 GCA_030695265.1 Bacteroidota bacterium | reverse complement strand
GGTTAAGATATCCAAGCAATGCGAAAACATTTTCCGGGCTGTTTTGATCCATCGGCGGATTCGCTGATGAACGGAACACAAACATTGCAAACGAAGAATAACCTATCAGGAACACAAAAACGCTGATCAAAACAGTATTCCAGAGAACCAGTTTTTTTTGCACAGTATAATAAATCCCATAAACCAAAGCAGCAACCAAAAGAAATGCATAAATAATTACACCAGTGCTGAACGGAAGTCCGAGTCCGTTTACAAACATCAGCTCAAACCACGTTGCAACTGTAATTACTCCGGGAATAATTCCGTACATCACCACTCCAAGAATTACAAACGAAACTGCCAGACTAAGCAGAATTCCATTTCGGGTAGCTTTGTATTTGCGGAAATAATATACAAAAACGATGGCAGGAATTGCCAAAAGGTTCAGAAGGTGAACGCCGATTGAAAGACCCATCAGATAAGCAATCAGGATAATCCAACGATTGGCATGTGGTTCATCGGCCGAATCTTCCCATTTCAGGATTGCCCAGAAAACCATTGCAGTAAACAGCGACGAGGAAGCATAAACTTCGCCCTCGACTGCCGAAAACCAGAATGTATCTGAAAAGGTGTATGACAAAGCGCCGACTGCGCCCGCTCCGAGAATGGCAATGGTTTGTCCCAATGAAAATTCACCTGCGGTTTTTACCAATTTCCTGCCCAAATGGGTGATCGTCCAAAACAGGAACAAAATGGTAAACGCGCTGGCCAGGGCCGACATGGCATTTATCATCAGGGCTGCATGTGACGGTCCGCCGCCAAAAATGGTAAAGAACCTGCCCAATATCATAAAGAATGGTGCGCCGGGTGGATGGCCGACCTCCAGTTTATACGAAGTGGTTATAAACTCACCACAATCCCAAAAACTGGTTGTTGGCTCAATTGTAAGTAAATACACAACAGCAGCGATCAGGAAAGTGACCCAGCCTGCAATATTGTTCAGTTGTTTAAAGTTTTTCATTATTTGGGCATTTTAACGCTTGCGAAGATAGTACATTCTTTCAAATCAGGCTAAACGACATCATAAAAAAAGCCCCCCAAAAATGGAAGGCTTTTGTATTTTGAATCCTGGGATAATTAATTAGTCGCCAAGATTGTAACGGTAGAATGCGGTTACTGTCAGTCCTTTTTCAGTTGCCTGAAGGAATTCGTTGACCGTTTGTTTGTTTTCCTTGATGAAAGCCTGGTTCAACAAAGTACTTTCTTTGAAGAATTTAGCCAAAGCGCCTTGCGAAATTTTATCGAGCATGGCTTCCGGTTTGCCTTCCTGACGGAATTTTTCTTTGGCAATTTCCAGTTCTTTTGCTACAACTTCGGCAGGAACATCATCTTTGTCAACAGCAACCGGGTTCATAGCTGCAACCTGCATAGCCACGTCTTTTGCAACAAGTGCATCAACGCCAGCTTTGTTAAATCCAACCAGGGTCGATAATTTGTTTCCCGGGTGAATGTATGCTACTACTGTTTCTGCATCAAGTTTGGCAAAATATGGCAAATCAAGTTTTTCACCAATTACACCGGTTTGTTCGATCACAAGATTTTCAACAGTGCGACCGTCAAGAACAATTGCCTTAACAGCGTCCAGATCGGCTGCATTGTTTTCAATGGCAGCATCAAGGATTCTTTGGGCAAAATTTACGAAAGCTTCATTTTTTGCAACGAAGTCGGTTTCGCAATTTAAAACCAATATAGCGCCGGTTTTACCCGATTCATTTACTTTTGCAAGCACAACTCCTTCGGTAGCTGCCCTGTCAGCTCTTTTGCTGGCAACCAGTTTACCTTTTTCGCGGATAATTTCGGTTGCACGGCTAAAATCGCCTTCTGCTTCCATCAACGCGGTTTTGCAATCCATCATGCCAGCACCTGTTGCTTTACGCAACTTCATTACATCTGCTGCACTAATTTCCATATATTTTGTATTTAAAAAGTTATTGAACGATTATTCATGAATTTCTTCATCCTCGTCATCATGATCCAGATCTTCATCCTCTTCTTCCTCTACTTCTTCAATAACAGGAGAATCATGCTCGTCAGTAACTCTTGGTTTTTTTCTTTTTACCTTGATTTCTTTTTCTTCGCCTTCAGTGTCGCGTTCAACTTTGCGTTCCGAAAGACCTTCCTGAATTGCATCGGTAATAACTTTTACAATCAGGCTAACCGACTGTGAAGCATCATCGTTTGCAGGAATTACGAAATCGATTCCTTCCGGGTCAGAGTTGGTGTCAACCATTGCAAAAACCGGGATACCCAATCTTTTGGCTTCGCGAACTGCGATTTTTTCTTTCAATACGTCAATAATGAAAAGCGCTGCAGGAAGACGGGTCAGATCAGAAATACTTCCGAGCATTTTTTCAAGTTTAGCGCGCTGACGGCTAATCTGAAGTTTCTCGCGTTTTGAAAGTACATCCCAACTGTTGTCTTTGGCCATCTTGTCGATGGTCATCATTTTCTTAACTGCTTTACGGATAGTTGGAAAGTTGGTAAGCATACCACCTGGCCAGCGTTCAGTAACGTAAGGCATGTTAACACTGCCAACCAAGTCAGCGACAATGTCTTTGGCTTGTTTTTTTGTGGCTACGAATAAAATTTTGCGGCCTGATTTTGCAATTTGTTTAATTGCTTCGGCGGCTTCGTCAACTTTGACGATTGTTTTCTGAAGATCGATAATGTGGATCCCGTTTTTCTCCATAAAAATATATGGGGCCATGTTTGGGTTCCACTTTCTTCTCAAGTGTCCGAAGTGAACACCTGCGTCCAATAAATCTTGAAAATTTGTTCTTGGCATCTTTTTACTTTTTTGTTAAAAAAATAATCTCTTGAAAAGCAATTGCCGGGTAGTTCTGCCCCGAGTGCTCGGGGCGGAAGTCTGGACAATTTAGATCCAAAGCAGAATATTTTTGGATAAAAAATATTAACGTTTTGAGAACTGGAATCTTTTGCGTGCTTTTGGCTGACCTGGTTTTTTACGTTCAACCTCACGTGGGTCTCTTGTCAAAAATCCGGCTGCTTTTAAAGCGGCTCTCGATTCAGGAACAATTTCGAGCATTGCACGTGAAATTCCTAAACGCAATGCTTCAGCCTGTCCGGTGATACCACCACCATCAAGGTTAACATTGATATCATACTGACCAGCAACACCTAACAGATTCAACGGTTGCAAAACAACATACTGCAGGATTCCGGTTGGAAAATATTCAGTCAATTCTCTTTTATTGATAGTGATTTTTCCTTTGCCATCGCTCACATAAACTCTGGCTACCGCAGATTTCCTACGACCTAACGCGTTTACTACTTCCATTAGTTATTATTTAATTGTATTTAAATCAATTACTTTTGGGCTCTGGGCAACCTGATCGTGAACTGGTCCAACATAAACTTTCATGTTGCCATAGATTTTACTTCCCAAGCGGTTTTTAGGCAACATCCCTTTAACTGCTTTTTCAATCAGTCTTTCAGGATATTTGCTCAACAACTCAGCCGGAGTCTGTTTTCTCTGTCCACCCGGGTAGCCCGAATAGCTCAAATAAATTTTGTCGTTCAGTTTGTTTCCTGTCAGACGAACTTTTTCAGCGTTGATGATAACCACGTTATCACCACAGTCAACGTGAGGCGTGAAGCTTGGTTTGTTTTTTCCCCTTAGAATTTTGGCAACTTTACTGGCCAAACGTCCGAGAACAACATCTGTAGCATCAACAAGAACCCACTCTTTTGTTACCGTGGCTCTGTTTGCCGATACGGTTTTATAACTTAGTGTATCCACTTGTTTATTATTAAAAAATTAAACACTAACTCGCATTAAATTAAAATTCAATCATTTAGAGCGCCGTTATTTATTAACCCGGAATTGTTAATAAGATCTGCACACTCAACATTTTCAGTTATTTACATGAACTGCAAGTAAGGACAATAATCGGACTGCAAAAGTATTTTCTTTTTTTTAATTTGCAAGTATTAATTCGGGCTATTCTGTTGTTTTTTATCACATTTGTATTATTGGTCTCCTGAAATTTAAAAACCGGAACATGAATACGCGTCTTCTTCCTGAATTTTTCCTGCGCGATGTGCTGCAAGTTGCTCCTGAACTGATTGGCAAAAAACTGGTTCGTTGCTTTCCTGACGGAAGTATCGGGAAATATGTGATTACCGAAGTTGAAGCTTACCGCGGAACAGAGGATTTGGCCTGCCATTCCAGCAAAGGACGAACACCGCGTACCGAAGTCATGTTTAAGGAAGGCGGAACAGTTTACGTCTATCTTATATACGGCCAATATTGGTTGCTGAATCTGGTGACCGGCTACGAAGGCGATGCTTCGGCAGTGCTGATCCGCGGCATCGAAGGTTTCCCAGGACCCGGCCGCGTGGGCCGCGAACTTCAATTAGACAAATCGTTTTACGG
>JAUYTA010000812.1 GCA_030695265.1 Bacteroidota bacterium | reverse complement strand
TCGTAAAGGAAAAAGCTCACTTTACTATTATTTCACGAGCAAAGAAGATCTATTTCAGGCTGTTATACAAAAAGAAGTGGATTTACTGCGCAAAGAACTCGACATTGTGGTAAACCGCAATACCGATCCGGTTGACAAACTACGTGATTACATTCTTACAAAGCTGACTACATTCAGGGGAATGGCCAATTTTTACAATGCACTCGAAAACGATGTAACCGCCATTGAGTTCATCGAAAATATCAAACACCGTCATCAGCAGGAAGAAATCAGGATGATAAAACGAATCCTGATTGAAGGTGTCCGTAAAAATATTTTCGAAGTTTATGACCTTACCCTGGCCGCCATTGGGATTACCACCATGATAAAAGGACTTGAAATGCCTTTGGCTGCGGGCGATTACAGCAAAGTTAACCTCGAGCAAAGTGTTGACAACATCGTGAAGATTCTTTGTTACGGTGTGATGAAACGGTAGAAACTCTGAGCGTAAGATTTTAATCAAAAATTTACTGTATAGCAATCTTAATGTAATAGGAAAGAGGCTACTTGCATCCGAATAAATCAATATTCGATATGCAGGAAGCTACCCGAAAATTAGATATTTCAGTCATTTCCGACGTACACCTGGCAACCCTTGCCAGTAAAGCCAAACAGCTTCTTAAATACTTAAAATCGATACAGCCCAAAACACTGGTTTTGAATGGCGACATCATCGATTCGTGGCGGTTTAGCCGGAATTATTTTCCGAAAGCCCACTTGAAAGTGATCCGTCAACTGGTGAAAATGATCGAAAAAGGTGTTAAGGTGGTTTATATTACTGGCAACCACGACGATGTTTTCCGTAAGTTCAACAATACCCGGCTGGGCAATTTTAGCATTGTCAATCAGCTTGAGCTGACAATCAAAAAACAAAAAATATGGATTTTTCATGGTGATGTTTTCGATAACATCATCCATCATTCACCATGGCTGGCCAAATTCGGTGCCGCAGCTTATGGCTTCCTTACAGGATTCAACCGATTTCTGAATGTTATACTGAGAATCTTCGGGGGCAAAGATATGATCCTGTATAAATCAATGAAAGATCGGATATCGAAAGAGAAGAAAGTACTGACCAATTTTGAACTTGCCATCGCCAATGCCGCCCTGAGTAAAGAGATTGATCTGGTTATTTGCGGGCACACCCATATTCCGGTTGATAAAACAATCACTACCGAAAAAGGAATCGTTCGGTATATCAACTGCGGCGATTGGGTCGAACACTTTTCTGCCGCCGAATGTATCAATGGAAACTGGACACTGAACTATTTCAACTCAGATCAGGAGGACGAGGATTCAGAACTGCCTGGCGACGAACTATATATACCGGATAAAAATCAGATGTAC
>JAUYTA010000811.1 GCA_030695265.1 Bacteroidota bacterium | reverse complement strand
TGTTCCCGCCACGATTCCCATTGTGCAGTAGTCTCTTCTTTGCTGCGCTTCAACGAATCCATGATGTTATCGCCGGTATTGATCACAAAGTCGGGCTTGTCTTCCAACGAATGAATATCGGCAAGGAGATTCTGAATACCTCTTTCAGGAACCGAAGCCGGGTGAATATGCATGTCGGTTAGATGCACAAATCGTAGTGATCGCTTATTTGTCTTTTTTTCGCTTGCCATTAAATCCAATGCACTGGCTCCCATAAGCCCAATAAAAGATGTAGTAAGGAAATTTCTTCGTTTCATAGGTTGTCTGATTTATGAATTGATCTAAGGTTATTTGTATGACAATTCGAGGCCAAACAAATGCTATAGCAATTCAATTCAAACTTAATGAAGACCCTGATGTTATAAGTTAGGAGATTGTTACCAAAGTGGTGAGCCTAAGTTATTAAACAGCTAAACAATGATTACAAAGCGTTGCATTTTGATTAAGGATTGAAATGGAACTGAAATGATTAATCGAATTGTAACAATTCAGAATAAAAAAATAGAAACAAAAAGCTGACATTTAACTTTTTAAACACTAATTTTATCTCAAAATTTATATACTACGAACATGAAAAATTTAAACAAGGCTGATGAAGGGCAAGATGCTCCAGTCAATCAAAGTGATTCTGAAAAAGAAAAATCGAAGCCCACAGTAATTAAACAGCATCACGGAACAGTTAATAAAAATAAGACTGCGCCCAAAGAAACTGCACCTGACACAGTTGCTGTTGATGTCACTGAAGAGACAAAACCGGTCAGTAAAAAAGCTGCGAAAGCTGAGGCTAAAGAACTATCAAAAAAGGAGAAATCGGAAGCTGAAATAGTCGTTCCAAAAGAGGAGGATCCAAAAGAAGAACAGGAAAAGTCTGAATCAGATAAAAAGCAGAAGGAAAAGATAAAAGTTGTAAAAAAGAACGCTAAAAAAGCTGAAGAAAAGGTTGATAAGCTAAGAGGCAAAGTTAAAAAGGCGAAAAAGAAAGACATAAAAAAAAGTAAGCTTAAAATTTTGAAGGAAAAATTGGAAAAGGCCTATGAAAAATTGAAAGACAGTCTCAAAAAGCTTAAAAAAGCGAAGAAATAGTTCATAAAAAAGAGCGTCATTTGTTGGCACTCTTTTTTATGAATGGCTGTCTGAATTTGCAAATTCAAAAGTTCTAAGTGAAGAACCATGTCTTTCCAAAATGCCTTCAATTATTTCGCGCGTTAAATCGGGAAAATTGATCTGAAGTACTGTCGAATTCTTAATCCAATCAGTTAGTTCTGGTGCTGAACCGGTGAAACGATCAAGCACCTTTATCCCCATCGATTTAAGGTAGGCAGCATTGCAATATTGCTCATATTGGCCTTTCATCGGTACAACGCAGAGTTTTTTGCCGATAAATATCGCTTCCGCAGGGCCTTCGAAACCTGCCGTACAAATTAACCCGGTACAGCTTAGAAAACTTTTGGTAAAGCCATCAAGCGAAACAGGTTGAAACAGAATGTTTCCGAGTTTATATTTTTGCTTTGAATGTTTGGAAAAAACCTGCCATTCGGTGTCCTGAATCTGGGATAAAACATCCTGAATCTGCTGATCGCTGTAAGCGGGTAAATAAACCGTGAAGTGTGGTTTTACAGTCGGTTCGGCATTTCGGATGGCGGAACGAATGACAGGGGGGAAAATAACAGGAGAGAAGGGTTTAAAGTTAAAACCGTATTTAAACTTTGCCGGGGAATAATGTTTAAGTATAAGTTTTCCGAAGATATCGTTGAATTTGGGTTTTGGCGCTGAAGGATGTAAAACAGCATTCTGATGGCTGAGCCCAATGCAGGTTTTTCGTCGTAGTTTGCACGCCCAGGCCGAAACCGGTTCAAAATCGCTGATCACCAGATCGTATTTTTCAATGGGTAAATTCCGGATGTCACGAAAAAATTGTATGAAAGATATTCTCCTGATTGTTTCCCGAATATCCACTCCTCCATTTTGTCCAACTATAAAACTTAAGCCGGAAAAACGGTAGTCAATATTGAAGGATACTTTCAAATCGGCCTGTGTGCCACTCACCAGAACATCGGTATCGGCCATCGATTTTAAAATAGGAACAATTTCGGTTGCCCGGGCCAGATGCCCGTTTCCGGTTCCCTGAATGGCGTATAAAATCTTCATCCTGATAATTTATAAGAAGCTTGCAATTTTCAATTCTTCCAAAATGGACCGGTACATTTGATTTTTATCCGGTATATAAAGTTCGTCGCCCGGCAGTTCTGGTTCCTCGTCATCCTGATCTGAGTTGAAATAGTTCAGGGTCCAGTATCCATTGCTGCATTCGGCCGCTGAAAAGTGTTCCACCCAGTCGCCGCAGTTTATGTACCTTACAGTTCCTTTTTCGGTAGTAATGGTTTTATCAACCGGAATATGTGTGTGACCGCAAATAACCAGGTCAATTTCTTTACTAAGGGCGGCATTGGCAATAGCCAGTTCGAAATTGGTCAGTACTTTCTTCTCTTTCGATATCCGGTCCGTCATGGATTTGTAAAGAATCATGTCTTTCCCCCCGAAGATTCTCAGTATAACATTCAGAAATCGGTTGAATCCTGTCAGAAAGCCATAAGCAGCTGCACCAAATTTGGCCAGCCAGGGCGAATGATGGATAATGTTATCGAAAACATCGCCATGAAAAATCCATATATTTTGATTTTCAATGGTCAGTTCAAACTGGTTGACAATACTAAAATTGCCCAGCCGGGTATTGTTAAACTTTCGGAAAACATCGTCGTGGTTGCCAGTAATATACACCACTTGCACCCCTTTTTCGATCATTTTGACAAATTGGCGGATGACTTTAAAGTGTGCTTTCGGGAAATAATTCCGGCTAAAGCGCCATGAATCAATGATGTCGCCATTCAAAACCAATATTTTAGGCTGTATTGATTTTAAATATTTAAGAAGATGTTTGGCTTTGCTGGCCATGGTTGCCAGGTGTACGTCTGAAATGACTGAAATATCTAATTTTCGGATAGCTTCCTGCATATCGCATATTGCTTAATTCGAATGCAAGTAGCTACTATTACATTACATTACGATTGCTATACAGTGAATGTTTGATTAAAATTTTACGTTCGGAATTTCTATTTTCTCTATCTTTTCATGACCCCGTAACAAAGGATTTTCACGATGTTGTCAACACTTTGTTCGAGGTTTACTTTGCTGTAATCGCCCGCAGCCAATGGCATTTCAAGCCCTTTTATCGCGGTGGTAATCCCAATGGCGGCCAGGGTGAGGTCATACACTTCGAAAATATTTTTACGGACACCTTCAATCAGGATTCGTTTTATCATCCTGATTTCTTCCTGTTGGTGACGGTGTTTGATGTTTTCGATGAACTCGATGGCAGTCACATCGTTTTCAAGCGCCTTGTAAAAATTGGCCATTCCCCTGAAGGTAGTCAGCTTTGTAAGAATGTAATCACGCAGTTTGTCAACCGGATCGGTATTGCGGTTTACCACAATGTCGAGTTCTTTGCGCAGTAAATCCACTTCTTTTTGTATAACAGCCTGAAATAGATCTTCTTTGCTCGTGAAATAATAGTAAAGTGAGCTTTTTCCTTTACGA
>JAUYTA010000795.1 GCA_030695265.1 Bacteroidota bacterium | reverse complement strand
GTCAGGCTTCTGTGTCGCGACGACTTTTTTTACCGGAATCTTTAGAATATCGCCAGTATTCAGAACAGATGTCAAACCAAAATTTGCTGCTTTTAATTCCTCTTGTGTTACTTTGTATTTCTGGCACAAACCATAAATAGTTTCACTTTTTTTTACTTTATGCAACAGGTACGTATTCCCCGAAAATTCAACCTCTTTCTGAGAATACCCATTTAGGGTATTCAGAAAAAGTAAAATGAACAAACATATTGAGATAAATAACTTCATGGTTCTGACTAAAATTTAATCCGGATCAAAAGTAAGACAATTTTCAATATGCTTTCTCTCCAAAATATTTCATAAACTGAACCCTCTGCCATGCCTCTGTTGATGAAGCCGATTGGCTCAATGTTCCCCTGAAATCTGTTAATGAAGTATATCCTTTCTGATCCATCCAGTTCGAAATTCCATTGTTCATCCGGGTGATGGCTTCAGGGCCTTCCTTGTATAATACGGACGCGATCTGCACTGCAGAAGCACCTGCAAGCAAAAATTTCAAAGCAGTTTCTACAGTATGAATTCCGGTTGTTGCAGCCATTTCACAAGCCACGTTACCCGACAGAATACCAATCCATCTCAACGGCAAATAATAATCATCGGGGGAACTCAGCACGTCTGCAGTAATAATTTTCTGATTATTCACATCAATATCAGGCGTATAGAAACGATTAAAAACCGTAATCCCTGCGATTCCTGAACTTGATAACTTCTTCGCCATTAAAGCCAGATTGGAAAAATAATGGCTAATCTTAATGCTGACCGGAATGCTGACCACCTGCAAAACCTTGCTTACCGTTTCAATATAAAACTGTTCGTTGGCCGATGACGATTTATTAAAATCAGACGGACTTACAAACATGTTGAGCTCAAGAGCATCGGCTCCGGCTTCTTCCAGCTTTCGGGCAAAAAGTGTCCATTCACCTGAACTGATGCAATTTACACTGGCAACTATCGGCACAGTTGTTTTGGCTTTAACTTCAGCAATCAGTTTGAGGTATTTACTGATTTTCTCCTGCTTAATTACGTAATCGAAATAATCAAGGTATTCCGGATCAGAATGCAAGTCGTCTCTTAAACTCAGTTCTTCCTGCAATTCGTGATAAATTTCTTCTTCGAAAATTGATTTCAAAACAACGGCTCCGGCACCGGCTTCGGCCAGTTTTATAACTTGTTCAGCATTGCCTGTCATGCTGCTGCTTGCTGCAATTACCGGGCTCTTTAAGTTGAGTCCAAAAAATCGGGTTGATATATTTGCCATGATTAAAAATATTTACAATTTAACAATTTACGATTGACCCCTAATCCATTCTAGCAAAAAATAGTAAATAGTCAATGAAAAAATGGTCAATCGACTAACATTTCCCTTTAAGGTATTCGTTCATGCTAGCCGCAGCTTTCCGTCCGTCGCCCATTGCAAGTATAACGGTTGCACCGCCCCTTACAATATCTCCGCCGGCAAATAACTCCGGAATTGAGCTTTGCATGGTTTCCTCATTCACAACAATGGTTCCCCATCTGGTAACCTTCAGGTCTTTTACTTCTGAAGGAATGAGCGGATTTGGCGAGACACCAACCGCCACCACGACCAAATCAACAGAAATGTCGTATTCAGAACCTTCAATCACCACCGGACGACGGCGGCCTGAAGCATCGGGTTCGCCAAGTTCCATCCGTTGAACGCGCATCCGGTTCACTTTACCTTTAGGGTCAGCGAAATATTCCACAGGGTTGGCCAGATTGAGAAATTCAATGCCTTCTTCTTCAGCATGATGAACCTCTTCCACACGGGCAGGCATTTCGTCACGCGAACGACGGTAAATGATCATAGCACGTTCGGCGCCCAAACGTTTGGCAGTTCTGACTGAATCCATTGCTGTATTTCCACCACCAATAACGGCCACATTTTGTCCTTTAATAATAGGTGTATCAAATTCATCGCTGGCAGCATTCATCAGGTTCACCCTTGTAAGGTATTCGTTCGACGACATAATGCCATTGTAATTTTCGCCGGGTATGTTCATAAAACGCGGAAGTCCGGCACCCGAGGCCACAAAAAATGCCTGAAAACCTTCTGCTTTCAGATCGTCGAAGCTGGCTGTTTTGCCAACAATAAAATTCCTGACAAACTTTACGCCCATCTGCTCAAGGTTGGCAAGTTCAACATCAACGATTTTGTTCGGAAGCCTGAATTCAGGAATACCATATTTTAAAACGCCGCCGATTTCATGCAAAGCCTCAAAAACAGTCACATCGTAACCAAGCTTAATCATATCGCCGGCAAACGAAAGAGATGCAGGTCCCGAACCTATTGCGGCTACCTTTATCCCATTTGACGCGGCCACTTCAGGAACCGACATTGAGCCACTTTCCCGCTCGAAGTCGGCTGCAAAACGTTCCAGATGGCCAATTGCCACCGGATCTTTCTTCAACTTCAGGGTATAAAAACAAGTGGCTTCGCACTGTTTTTCCTGAGGACAAACGCGACCGCAAACTGCCGGAAGCGCCGAAGTTTCTTTCAGCGTTTTTGCCGCTTCGAGGAAACTGCCCTGCTCAATGTATTTGACAAATTTCGGGATATTGATACTCACCGGGCAGCCATCGATACAGGTTGGGTTCGGACAATCAAGACATCGGGAAGCCTCAGCAACAGCCTGTTTTTCTGTCAGTCCGGTATTCACTTCCCGATCCTGATAGCGGATTCGCACAAAAGGATCCAACTCGGGCATTTGGGTGCGTGTTTTGGTTGTGCGCTCCTTATTAGCTAATTTTTTTCTTAGTTCGACACGCCATTCTTTTTCGCGTTCAATCAGAAGATATTCTTTGTTTGTGGTCATTTTTTCGTGTTTAATTGAATTAGAAATACCGTTCGCTTGCTAATTTTTCTTCGTCAGAATATCCTCCAAGACGCATGATTAATTCATCAAAATCAATTTGGTGAGCGTCAAATTCAGGTCCGTCGATGCAGGTAAACATGGTTCGTCCACCCACTGTAACGCGGCAAGCGCCGCACATTCCGGTTCCGTCAACCATGATGGCGTTCAGGCTGGATTGTGTCGGTATCTGGTATTTTTTTGTGAGCAAAGAGGTGAATTTCATCATTACAGCCGGACCGATTGCGATGCATTCGTTTACGGTTTCGCGCTGAATAACCATTTCAGCCCCGGCAGTTACGATCCCTTTGGTTCCATATGATCCGTCGTCGGTCATCACAATCACTTCGTCCGACCATTTCCGGATTTCATCTTCAAGAATAATAAGGTCTTTATTTCTTGCTGCCAGAATAGAAATAACGCGGTTTCCGGCCTGTTTGAATGCCTGAACAATTGGCAACATTGGAGCAACTCCTACCCCGCCGCCACATGCCAAAACTGTTCCGACCTTGTGAATATGTGTGGCTTTCCCCAGCGGACCAACCAAATCGAGAATTTTATCTCCCACATTCAGTTCAAAAAGTTTTGCTGAACTGACACCCATTTTCTGAACCACCAATGTAATGGTTCCTTTTTCACGATCGGCATCGGCAATGGTCAACGGAATGCGCTCACCTTTTTCGTCAACACGCAAAATCACAAAATGTCCGGGTTTGCGCGAACGGGCAATTCGCGGTGCATTGACAATAAACTTGGCTACTTTTTCAGAAAAAAGAACCTTTTCAACAATTTGGGTCATTATATTGGTTTTTAATTAGCGGTTTTTAAACTGACCGCCAAAAATAGCAATGAACAAAGAATATACGTCTATAAAACTTGTCTTTTTTACCACCGAAGGTATTTTTCAGAAATGAGTATCTGCTTGTGCACCTAAATACTTAAATATTGAGCTATTATCAGTTGCCGTCCCTATAAATCAGCAATTTTTTAGGTGCTTTTCATTTTAGTATAGGCTGTATAATTTACTCATTTAGAATTGGTTAATCTGTTTTGCAATAGAATTAAATATGGCGGCATTTTTTTTCATTATTAATAAGGTAATAAGGTTGCTTTTCCCCTGTTCGTCTTTCTACTAAGGTTTGATGGAGAAAAATAAGGTTTTTTCTAGAATATAAAAACCTTATTTTCAATTTATTAACCTTAGTAGAAAAGTTGCACATTTGATTTCTACCTTATTACCTTATTTGTCGCAGCTAAAATATCTAACTAACATTTCGGAGGAAATTTTTCTTGATTCATATAGGTTCATAGAGTGCCAGAATTCGATTATTCATTTCAAAAATTGACACATATATCTGTAATACAATTATTTATAATCATCTTTCTGTTTGTAGTGGATTACGC
>JAUYTA010000793.1 GCA_030695265.1 Bacteroidota bacterium | reverse complement strand
GCGTAATCCACTACAAACAGAAAGATGATTATAAATAATTGTATTACAGATATATGTGTCAATTTTTGAAATGAATAATCGAATTCTGGCACTCTATGAACCTATATGAATCAAGAAAAATTTCCTCCGAAATGTTAGTTTTTTACACATTCGTTTTCATAAAATAAACGCATCAAAGGTTCATCAATGCGAATTAGTTCAACAAAATGAGAATAGGATATAGCCGAAAAGAGCTTTGTGTAATGGTGATCAGGGATATTGAATTCGGGGTTCGTGATCCCCCGAATTAGAAAAGCCTCACTGTTTTTTTCTGAAATATAGGAATCGGGGTTTATCAACCCCCGAATTGGTAGATTCTTATTAAAAAACTGAGCAGCCATAGGATAAGCGAGATAGAACTGTCGGAAACGGCGCAGCTCTCTTTCGTCGGTATTGGGAATGTTGCGAATTTTTAATTCGGCAGCAATTCGGGCAAGTAATGCTTTGCCATATTCAGCCCGATCCTTCCCTTTTTGTTCGAACTCAAAAATAGATAATCCGAAAAACCAATTTCTGAGCGTTAGTGAAAAATTTACTGCTCGAATGCCATGTTCTTTCAGCTCGTTATTAAGTTCAGAAAGTGTAAGTATGAGTTTATTAAAATCCATGAGTTACAATATTACCAATTACTTTTAATGTTATAAAGCTTTTTCAGCAACTTTCTACCTCTCGACGAAATTCCGGCAGAACCGTGATATTCAATTTCATGTTCGATCAGATTGATCAGTTCGCCGGTAAAATCAGGTTCTTTTTGTGCAATATTAAACAGAATTTGCATGGCGTGAACGCGTACAGCAATAGGTTCTTCTGGGTTTGTAAACTCCTCAATGCAAAAATTCAATAACAAAGCCATTTTTTCTTCCGGAATATCATGGAGACTGATCAGTTTCAGCAGATGTCTTTTTTTACTGGCATTTTGTGTGGTCAGTAAAAATTCGGTCATTAAAGGAAGAAATGGCAGAATAAGTTCCGGATGTTTTTCATGGATCATTTCTGCCAGATACATTGCACGCCAACTTTTATCTAGTTGATCATTCAAAGCTATACTCATTAACCGATCTAAATTCTCCGGAAAAATGGAAATATGCTGCACCACCAAAGCAATGTTTTCCCATGAAAGAATCAATGTATAAAGCTCATTTTCTGTCATATCAATGATTTGAAGACTCTTGAAACTTAGTTTATTTGCCAAACAATAAATATAACCGATCTTTGGAGAACAATGAAACGAAAATGCAATGATTGATGTTTGCTGTGCATTTATTCTGAAAGAGTCAAAAATACTGGCAGTTCAGCGGGGCCCCGAAAGTAGCCATCCCTGGAAGTGGGAATTTCCCGGCGGAAAAATCAATTCCGGCGAAACTGCTGAGGAATCTATTATTCGCGAGATCGAGGAGGAATTGACCATCAGGATTGAAGTTTTGAATCAGCTTGTTCCTGTAGAATTTGATTATACCTCCCGGTTTCTATTTTGCCAAATCTGGAAATATAAGTACAACAGCAACAAAAACAGCTGCCCAACTCAGAATTGACAAAACCATGTATGACATGGCGTATTTATGTTTCGGGTAATATTTGTTGAGGAGAAAAGCTCCTAAAGGCAACGTTAATATCACGGGAGATAAAATAATGATACCGGGCAAACCATATTTTGACCTGAATCTGACAATAAACCTGTTCCTTTTTGTGAAGACTCTTTCACCTGTTATTTTCATTCGCCACAAAAGAAGTTGCCGGTATTTCAGTCGAAATGAAAGAGGAGTATGCTTCCAAAAGAAAGTTTTCACGTGGTGAAACCGGTTAATGGCAAAACCGCTGAAACGATAAAAGAAATAAAAGCCTGCAATTCCTCCCAACGTAACGGCAATCAAGGTTTGCCCGAAGTTTAACCCAATTAGTAATGCAAAAGGGAAAGTGAAGGCATATTTTACAGATGCCAACAAAAATACCTCAATCATTTTTAACACCTCGATCATAATCTACTCAGATTTAAAACTCTAAAATGTAACGACAAAGGTCGGTAAAATGTTGTAGCGAAAATTTTATATGTATCTGATGTTTATTTTGATGGAACTATAAAATTTTGCCAGAAAGTCTCATTCTGTTTGGCATTAGCAAAATAATTACGACCGCTAATCGGCCTTGTGAGTTTGGTTTCCACCTCCAGAACAATTAGTTTTCCCGATTCGAAAACCGACTGATTGTCACCAGAAGTGTATTGTTTCTCTGAATCGATAAAAGAAAGTACATATTTCCCCTGAACTTTTTTATATCCGGTGGTAATGTTCATCTGGATTTTAGTGACAGGATTTGTTTTCACTGCCAGCGACCGCCCTTGCTGGTTTGCTTTTGCATCGGAGAGGTGAATTTCGCTTCGCAATACAGTATAATTGGTTTGCGAGATGTATATTTTCCCATTGAAGCTTGTTGGATAAAATGATCCGGTATGGGCTAAATCCAGCTTTTTCGCCACGTATGAAATGATCCACACTGAATCGCCTTCGAATTTGGTTTTCGCTTCCATTCTCAGATCGAAACCGCTGAATAGATTGGGATTCAAGATGGTATTCGAAAGCCGGACCAGATCCAATTCAAGAAGTTCGTCGATATCGTTGGTTGCCTCCCGGAATGAATTGGACGAAACAGAGGTTTGCGATTCAATAATCTGATACGAACGATTTTTGAAGGCATCCGCCCAGGAAGGTTGGTTATATCCATTTTTGTCATAAAGATCGACAATGCTTTTTTCAGTATATCGTAATTCATTGATTGATTTCTTTCTATCGTAAAATAGTTTCAGATTTACCGGGCCTGAAACGTAGTTTTGCGGAATTCGTTCGAAAGCCGTACGTAAAATGCGTTGCAATACTTTTGATTCTGCAGCAACATCAACAGTCTCAATGTCATACGATTGAGGAACAAGTGCAATCGAAATGTTTTGATTCTGAAGCAAATCCGGAATGGCGAAACTGTTATTTTTATAACCAATGGCCGAAAAAAACAACGATTTAGTTTTGTGTTCCTCCGGAATTTGCAACTCAAAATAACCTTCTGGATTACTGGCTGCACCAGTGGAAGTTCCTTCAATTCCAATACTTACAAATGCAATTCCTTCGTTTTTTTCCTGATCAATAACCCGGCCTTTCAGGATAGTTTTTGCCGGTTGGGAAAACAGTAGTGAATTGAAAAAAAGTAAAATGAAAATACTCGAAAGCAGTTGCTTCATGGTGGTCTTTATTTTAAAAGTAGTTGGAAATATACAAATTTATAAAGGGATAACGTTATTTAGGGGCGTATTCATATTATCTTTATAAAAAAAATGTCATGACCAGAAAAAAAATCCTTTTGTTTGCAGTTTCAGCAACGATTCTTTTAGCTCCTTCCTGTGTGTCGAAAAAGAAATATTTGGCTTTGGATTCAGCCAAACAAATTTCCGACTCAAAAATATTGGAATTGAACACTTTGGTTGACGGTAAAAATCAACGCATCGAAAAAATGATTGCTGATTTTGAGCAAATGAAAAATGAATTGATGGAAAGCAATGCCATAAAGAACCAAACCATTGATTTGCTTTCAGGAGAAGTGAATAAACTGGCCAAAGATGTGAATGTAAAGGAATCGGCAATTGGTCAGAAAGAAAATTCGTTTGAATTTGAACGGCGGCAATTAACGGAAGATTTGGCCGGACAAAAGCAATTGTTGGGCAGAAAACAATCGGAACTGAACCAGCTTTCGGACGACTTCCGGAAACTGAAAGAGGAACTTTCTCAGTTGACCTTTGATTTGAACCGTGAAAAGGATGAAAAGAAAAACCTTCAGGGAAATTTGTCGGTTCGCGATACCAAAATAACAGAAATGAATGTGGCCACGGATAAGTTGAAAAGCGAAATCCAAAGTCTGAAAAAGGAATTGACAAGCAAAAATGAGACGATTACCCGGCTCGAAAACAATGTGAAACTTCTTAAAAAGGAAATAAAATGAGAACATTTTTCCTGATCGCATTAATTTATGCAAGCAGTGTGTTTGCAAACGGTCAAAATGCTGCTGATGTGTTATTTAATGGTAAAAATCTGGACGGCTGGAAAATTTACGGCACCGAAAAATGGTTCGTCGAAGACGGATTGCTGGTTTGTGAAAGTGGTCCGGACAAACAATACGGCTATCTCGCCACAGAGAAATGGTACGATGATTTTGTGTTGGAGCTCGAATTCAAACAGGAAGCCAATGGCAACAGTGGTGTGTTTTTCAGGTCAACCATCGATGGCACAAAAATCAAAGGTTGGCAGGTTGAAGTTGCTCCGCCAAACCACGATACCGGAGGCATTTACGAATCGTATGGGCGAGGTTGGCTGCACCAGATTC
>JAUYTA010000788.1 GCA_030695265.1 Bacteroidota bacterium | reverse complement strand
ATATTATAACCTACGAAGGACAAACTGTGGAGGAATTGAAAGCTGATTTTGAGTCTGGGATAGACCTATACCTCGAAAGTTGTATAGATCGGGGTGAAAAACCTCAAAAACCTTACAGTGGATCACTTAATATCAGAATACCATCTGAGATACACAGTAAATTGGCATTAAAAGCACAAATGACTGGTCGATCGATTAATGCAATTATTAAAGACGTATTAATGAATCAACAGGATCTGTTAAACGCCTAATAAAGTTTTCTTTCGGCGAATGAAAAACAAAAGAGACAACCAAACTTCTTATTTTTGAGCAAAATATTACCTTCTATGCGAAAAGTTATTGTCATTTCAGGAATAGTTATTTTGGTTATTGCCGCAGTTTTACTGGGCATTAAATATTTTCCTACCGAATCCGATCAGCCTATCATACAGACTTTCTCGACCAAGCAGAATCCTGCTTACAAGGCAATTCCGCAGAAATGTCCTTTGATTATCGAGGTTAAAAATACTGAAGGATTTTACAACGAACTGAAAAGTAATCAGCCAATTATTGCTGAATTAAAAGGTATCAGGGAAATTGACGGACTGATTTCAAAAATCGGACGCATTTATGATTTTGTTGGCGATCATTCAGGAATTGGCAATTTACTGAAGGGTAAATCGGTGATCATTTCGATCAATCTGACAGGAAAGAACCAACTCACAAACCTTTATCTCGTGCAGATGAACGACGGGAACGAGTCGAATTCGGCTACAGAAAATGTAACTGCCGATTTGAAAACACAATACAGCATTACCCGAAAAAAATACGAAAACACGACAGTGTTTAATGCCCGTTCCTCCGAACATAATTTCTTTTACGCATGTGCCAACGATGTTTTTATGGTTAGCGAAGACTTTATCCTGATTGAACAGGCCATCAGGCAAACAAATTCTCAAAACCTGCTCAACAATTACGAATTTACAGAACTGTACAAAACCATCGGAGAGAATGCATTTGCAAACATATTCATCAATCACCTTACGATCCATCAGCTACTTGCCAATTTTGTTTCTCCTGAAATCCGTAAAACAATCGGTCAGCTCGAAGCTTATTCAAGCTGGTCGGAACTTGATCTGGCGCTGAAACCTTCAGAGTTGGAAATGACCGGGTTCAGTTTCACCAAAGATTCGAGCGATCATTACCTCAATATTTTCAGCGATCAGGCAGCACAGAAAATGACCATCGAAAAAGCCATTCCGGCAAATGCGACCTACTTTGTTGCCCTTAACCTGAAAAATACCACCAATTATCTGGATCAGCACGAATCTTATATCAAGGCAAATGGCAATTATTATCCACGCGAAATGAGCCTGATGGAGTTTCAGAAGAAAACAAAAACTGATGCAATCCGATTGTTCAAAGAAGTTGCCGGCACTCAGTTCGCAGGCGTTTATACCACCATAAACAAATCCAATCCAGAACAAAACCGCTTTTTCGTTGCTGAAATAATCAACGAATCGGATGTAAAGGAAAAGATTGGCAAAGCCGTATCCGAATTTAACCGCACCACCAAAGAAGATGCCGGCCAGCTACACACAAAATACAGCATCGACAAAAAAAATTCGTTCGATATTTATCGTCTGCCCATCAGCAATATGGCTGAATCGCTTTTTGGGCGGGCATTCTCTGGTATCAATGGCAATTACTTTACGTTATACCGAAAATATCTTATCTGGGGAGATAACCTACCCGGAATGAAAGCTTATCTGCAAAGTCTGGCTTCTGAAAAAACCCTTGCAAACGACTCAATTTACAAGGTTTATTCAAAAAATAACCAGCCGAAAACTAACTTTTATGTTTATGCTAAAATTCCAAAAGTATTCAGGCTAAAAGATGGATTGCTGAAAAAGGACCTCAGTGCAAAACTAACTACAAACGAAGAAGTGTTCCGCAAATTCAGTACGTTTTCGTGGCAATTTTCGGTTTCAGGCAACATGGTTGAGAACAAGATTAACCTGAAATACGATCCGAATGTAAAAGAAGAACCTGAAGCAATCTGGCAACTTAAACTTGATGCACCGCTGGCACATAAGCCAACTTTAGTACTGAACCACAGAGATTTAGCCAACCGAGAAATGATTGTGAGCGACAAACAAAACAATATTTACCTGATTAACAAAGACGGTGTCATTCTTTGGAAACTGAATCTTCCCGAACCGGTTATCTCCGACATCCATCTGATTGACATTTACCAGACAAAGAGGTTCCAGTACCTTTTTAACACGAAAAGCCAATTGTATGTGGTTGACCGCACGGGAAACAAGGTTGGAAAATTTCCGGTTTATTTAAAATCAATGGCGTCAAACGGTGTGTCGGTGTCTGAATTTGGGAAAAACAAAGAGTACC
This sequence comes from Bacteroidota bacterium, assembly GCA_030695265.1. Lineage (GTDB taxonomy): Bacteria > Bacteroidota > Bacteroidia > Bacteroidales > Prolixibacteraceae > Aquipluma. Next base: position 788 of record JAUYTA010000788.1, on the reverse strand, counting down.
GCTTTTTCGTGGCCGGCGAAGACAAAAAAGTATATGTGTATGATCGTGACGGAAAGTTAATTCCAAAGTGGAATTTTGAAGGATCAGAAAGTTTAGTTACAAAACCGATCAGTCATTACTTTATCGATGGAAAAACTCAAATCGTTTTTTCAGATCAGAAAAACACCTATTTCCTCGACTGGCAAGGGAAAAACCGCGAAATCCAGCCCGCTCCGTTCGACCGTTCAGGAAACCAAATGACCTTTATTAACGACGGAAATCCGAAGTTAATTTCTACCGACCAAACCGGGAAAATCCACATTCAGGATTTCGCCGGACAAACCGAAATCAAGGAAGTCGGTAAATTTGCCGCAAGTCACCGTTTTGCTGCTGAAGACATTGATGGAAACGGTTCTGTTGAATATCTTTTTGCTGAAGGAAAAAAACTGACTGTTTTTGCCAACGATGGAAAAAAATTGTTCGACCGGACTTTTCCGGATGCGATTAGTGAAACGCCATTCATTTGCTCATATGGCCCCGGCATCATCAAAATAGGTGTGGTTGTTGGTGGTGAAAACAAAATCTATTTGCTCAATTCAAACGGATCGGTCACAAAAGGATTTCCACAATCCGGGAACACTGCTTTTGTGCTGGGTAAATTCAACGATTCAAGCTCTTATTTCAATTTATTGGTTGGCAGCGAAGATGGAACTGTGGTGAATTACAAGGTTGAGTAAATGTACTAAAGAAACATCGCATAAAGTAACCTTAATTGTTACCTTTGTTCTATTGTAATAACATGGCGGATG
>JAUYTA010000786.1 GCA_030695265.1 Bacteroidota bacterium | reverse complement strand
ATTGGAGAACGACAACGAACTGATTTGTTAATGGTAAATAAGCAAGTTCGGAATCTATCTTTAACCGATGCTTATTGTCACAACTATCAACTGTTGTTGAGCGTACCTGGCATTGGATTAGTTACTGCCATTACATTCCTGGTTCAAATTGGTGATATTAACAGGTTTGAACAGTTAGATGATTTGTGCAATTACGTAGGCCTGGTTCCAAAAATGTATGGTTCGGGCGAAAAAATGCAGGTTGGCGGAATGATTAAAAGAGGCCGAAAAGAGCTGAAAATAATGCTGATAGAAGCATCTTGGGATGCCATCAAAAAAGATCCGGCCTTGATGTTGAAATTTAATGAACTAAGTAAAAAGATGCATAAGAACAAGGCAATTGTAAGAATTGCAAGAAAGATGTTGAGCAGGATGCGTTTTGTGCTTCAGAATCAGCAACGATACGAATTGGGCATTGTTCAATGAAATATTTAGGAAAAATTAAACTTCAAAACCTTGAAAATTGGATGGGGGAACAAACGGAATTCGGGTGACTGCAGCACCGGTAAAATGGAAGACCGCTACTCAAAGATTACGTCCCCTTCCTCTTTAAAATAAAAAACACGTTGCAGCTGAATACCAGACTGCTGATAGAAGATTGATTAAAGAGGTAATTTGAAGTAAAAAATAAAATAAAGAAAAAAGAACAGGGTCGCTTCTTTTTCTCTTTAAAAAGCAAAGGTAGTTCAATTCAAGAACCTGTCAAGGCTATATAAACTCCGCTTCGCTCCGGCCTTGACAGAACCTTGCCTTGAACTGTTATGGGCTTTACAAAGAGAAAAATGATGAAAACTGAAAAATTTTAGTGGTTTCTCTTGTTTTTCAACATAGAAGTCACCCCGTGAATAAAAACCCAAAACTTGTAAAAATTAAATGAACCACATAGGCACAATAGAAAACATAGAAAATAGTCCCTCGGTAAGTTGGCATACAATCTCTAATTGAATAGAAAATAGTTGATGAATTTTAAAACCGATATATTTCGTGCCCCCGCCTGCCAAGGCTTGTCGGGCAGGTACGGCACTCTGGACTTGGTGGTTGAGATTACTATCCGTCACATGAATGTGACAGCCTGTCCCGATCTTTATCGGGAGCAAAGGATAATGTTCTAATCATCGAAGCTGCTTATTCGAAGCGTTATCCTTTGCCGTTTGCCTTTAGGCAACGGACATAAAGGCTATAAACAAAACCGTCCGCGCGAAACAGATTTTCAAAGAAATAATTTGTCTCGGACGATGGGTAAAACGAAAATAAAAAATGAAGCAAATATCTGTAATTGTTATTTTATCTGTTTTTTGGATGGTTAGCTTTTCCAAACAAAAATCAACCGATTTAAAATTTGATTTCGGTTCAGGAAAAGCAAAAAAAGGCTGGACACAAGTGACCGCTTCGTCGGTTTATTCAGCCGAAAAAGGCTTTGGACTGATACCTTCAGGAGAAATGGTGGATGGAAAAACAACTGATTTCCTGAGCAGTAAAAAACCGTTTTATTTCGTGGTAAACCTTCCTGAAGGCCATTATCAGGTTATCCTGACATTGGGTGGTTCACCCAAAGGTTCATCAACCACTGTCAAAGCCGAATCGCGACGGTTGATGCTCGAAAACGTGAAAACGGCTTCCGGAAAAACTGTTCAGAAAACGATAGTTGTAGATGTTCGCACCCCGAAAATCAACGATCAGGAACAGATTAAACTAAAAGAAAGGGAATTGAATTACCTGAACTGGGACAATAAACTAACGCTCGAATTTAACGGCGAACATCCGTGTGTGGCGGCGATCGAGATTAAAAAAGCAGACCATTTGCCAACCATTTTTCTCGCCGGAAATTCAACCGTGACCGATCAGGAAAACGAGCCTTGGGCCTCGTGGGGACAGATGTTTCCGAATTTTCTGAAACCGGAAATTGTAGTTGCCAATTATGCCGAATCTGGCGAAACCTTGCTGGCATTCAAACGCGAAAAACGCTTGCAGAAAATTTTAAGCCAAATGAAACCCGGCGATTACCTGCTGATGGAATTTGCTCACAACGACCAAAAACCGGATGGCAATCATTTGGATGCCATGACGACTTACAAAGATGAACTGAAATATTTCATGGCTGAAGCCCGAAAAAAAGGAGGAAAACCGGTGCTGGTAACTTCTACGAACCGCCGTCGTTTCGATGAAAATGGAAAAATTATTAACACTTTGGAAGAATATCCCAAGGCCATGCGACAACTGGCCAAAGAAGAAAATGTTCCGCTGATTGATTTGAATGCGATGAGCAAAGCCTTTTACGAAGCTTTGGGACCCGAAATCTCGAAAAAAGCATTTGTGCATTATCCGGCGAATAGCCATCCGGGACAGGACAAGCCGCTGGCCGACGATACGCATTTTAACCCTTACGGCGCTTACGAACTCGCGAAATGTGTGACCGAAGGAATCCGGTTAACCATTCCAGAATTGGCTAAATTTATTAGTGATGATTGGGTCGAATTTAACCCGGCACAACCCGATCCGGTGAACGAATTTCGATGGTACGAAAGTCCTTCGGTGAATTTGGTAAAACCAGAAGGGAATTAAATTTTATGCACTCAGCAGGTGACTTCAAGTCACCTGCTGAGTAGTTCGACAGATGAAATATTAACACTAAATATTAACACAATGAGACAAAAAACGATTTTTATTTTAATGGCATTTCTGATTGGATCAGGAAGCCTTCGTGCACAGCAACTTCCGGCGAAAAAGGAAGTGATGGACAAAATGGTGCTGACCAATGCCTATTTTATGGACAAATGGGCCGACACAGGTAAAAGTATCATCACAAACCGCGAACGCCCAAGCAACATCTGGACACGCGCCGTTTATTACGAAGGACTGATGGCTTTGTACGG
>JAUYTA010000779.1 GCA_030695265.1 Bacteroidota bacterium | reverse complement strand
TGACAATTTTATAGGAAACAAAAAAGAGGTTAAAAACAACCTGCTTCCGGCCATGAAGAGTTGGATGAATTTGCACAAATATCCGTTTACATTTAACATTCAGACTTCTATAAACCTTGCCGATGACGAAGAATTGATGCAATTAATGGCAGAAACCGGATTTACTTCCACATTTGTTGGCATCGAAACTCCTGACGAAAAATCACTTCAGGAATGTAACAAGGGGCAGAACAAAAACAGGGATTTACTCCACAGTGTAAAAAAGATACAAAATGCCGGGTTGCAGGTTTCGGGCGGATTCATTGTTGGTTTCGACACCGACACAGCCTCGGTTTTCCAGAAACAAATAGATTTTATACAGCAGAGTGGAATTGTATCGGCGATGGTCGGGTTGTTAAATGCCCCAAAAAATACAGTGCTTTACAACCGGCTGAAAGCTGAAAACCGGCTGACATCCGAATCATCGGGAAACAATACCGATACATCCATGAATTTTATCCCGGTGATGAATCGTCAGGAACTTTTAGACGGGTATAAAAGCATCATTCAGAATATTTATGCAACAAAGCCCTATTACAAACGAATCCGCAGATTCCTGCTAAACTACCGGCAAATTTATAAACAGAAAAAGAAAATGGAATTTTCATATCTCGTCAGTTTTTTCAAAACGCTTTTCGTAATCGGCATTGTAAGCAAAGGCCGGGGCGAATACTGGAAACTGTTGATATGGACGCTTTTCAGGAGGCCTGCATTATTAAAATACGCTCTGACATTTGCAGTTTATGGGTATCATTTCAGAACTGTTTATGGAATAAGCAACACGAATGTGTGAATTATGTAACTATTTTCAAAAATTGTGTAAACTCTGATGCATAACATCGCTGTATATTTATACAAATAAAATATAAGGAAGTCTTTATATAAATCGATGCTTATGAAATCAGTAAATGAAATTCCAGACCAAAACAACGAAGTTGTTGTTACCTTCCTCAATCTTCTGCTGGCTGATGAATATGTGCTATATACCAAAACCAGAACTGCACACTGGAACGTTGATGGTTCAAACTACTTCGAACTGCATGTTTTTCTGGAACACCAATACAGTTTATTGGACGTGATCATTGACGATCTGGCAGAACAGATCAGATCGCTCGGATATTTTGCATTGGGCTCACTCAAAGATTTTCTGAGTGTTGCACAAATGGGTGAAGAGAATCACAACTACGGAAATTCAGCACAAATTCTCGCTTCGCTTTTACACGATCACGAAGCAATTATCAGCATTATTGAACACGAAATACCACCAATTTCAGATGAACTAAAAAGCAGGGAAACTGCCGCTTTTTTAGCAGGGATATTGGAGAAACAAAAGAAATCGGCCCGACAAATCAAAGCATTTTTATCAAGTCCTGAATTAAATTCAGACAACCATCTTCGAATTGTTTATAACCAATCAGTCGAACAGCAGGTATAAAATAAAATTGAATTCAGATTATTGGGTTTGGGAAATCTTAAATGGATACAGATTTTGATTAGTTTAGCGATCGGCTTCGGACTGGGCTTGTTATACTCCCGAAGAAGGAGATGGTGGTAGTCAGTTGACAGCGTAAAACGAATACCCTAAGAGATTTTTTCGTATATTTCACAGAATTTTCAACATCGTAAACCAGTGAAACAAGCACAGGATAAATCGAAAAAAAAAAAAATGATCAGGGAAAAACCAACGAAGTCAGAAACCGCTAATTTTCCGATCGTTTGTATTGGAGCGTCAGCCGGTGGATTGGAAGCCCTGGAGCAATTTCTGAGCCATGTGCCCGAGAACAGCGGAATGGCGTATGTTGTAATCCAGCACCTTGATCCCACTCAAAAAGGAATGCTTCCCGAATTACTTCAGCGGGTTTCAACCATGGAAGTTTTTCAGGTGAAAGACGGTATGGCCGTAAAGCCAAACCTGGTGTATGTTATTCCGCCCAACAAAAGTATGTCAATATCCCAGGGAATTCTTCATCTGGTCGATCCGGTCGAAATAAGAGGGCTTCGCCTTCCAATCGATTTTTTCATGCGTTCGCTTGCTGACGACCAGCAGGAAAGGGCTGTAGGTGTGGTTCTTTCAGGAATGGGCTCCGACGGAAGCCTGGGACTTGGCGCCATAAAAGAACAAAACGGTATTGTGATGGTACAGGAACCCTCCTCTGCAAAATTCGACAGCATGCCGCGCAATGCCATCGCCTCGGTGATCGTAGATATTTTGGCTCCGGCAGAAGAGCTGCCTGTAAGCCTGCTTAAATTTCTGAATCATATTCCTGAAATAAAATCAATTCCCGACATAGAAGTTCAGAACAAAAATTCGCTTGAAAAAATAACTACCCTGCTACGTATCCAAACAGGCAACGATTTTTCACTGTATAAGAAAAATACAATGTACCGCCGGATCGAAAGACGAATGGCAGTGCACCAGATCAACAAAATAACTTCGTACGTCAGCTTTTTGAAAGATAATCCTAAGGAAGTGGAAATCCTATTCAAGGAGCTGATGATTGGCGTAACCAACTTTTTCCGCGACCCAACTGTTTGGGAAAAGCTGAAAGAGACTTTTATCCCGGATTTGATTGCCGGTCTTCAGGAGGGTTCTACACTTAGGGCATGGGTAGCAGGTTGCTCAACCGGAGAAGAGGCCTATTCGCTTGCCATCGTGTTTAAAGAAACACTCGAAAAAATTAAACCACACGGAGGTATTTTGTTACAGATATTTGCCACCGATCTCGACAATGAAGCCATTGACACTGCCAGAAAAGGAGTTTTTCCGGCAAATATTACTGCCGATGTATCGCCTGAACGGCTGAACAGATTTTTTAGCGCCCAGGACGATAATTACCGCATCAATACCGAAATCAGGGAAATGGTTGTGTTTGCGCAGCACAATATTATCATGCACCCACCTTTTACCAAACTCGATATTCTTACCTGCCGTAATCTGTTGATCTACATGGATCAGGAATTGCAAAAAAAGATACTTGGGCTGTTTTATTACAGTCTTAACCCTGAAGGGATTATGCTGCTTGGCAGTTCTGAATCACTCGGGACCCAAAGTCATCTGTTCAAAGTGGCAGATAACAAACTGAAAATTTACACACCGTACGATAAAATTTCAGCCGTGCGCGAATTATTCGATTTTCCCTCATCATTTTCCCGGTCTAAATCTACTGATATGGAGAAACAGGTTCAAGTTAAATTGCCCCAAAATATTGAAGCGCTTGCCGATAAATTGTTGTTGCAGCATTTTTCGCCTCCCGGAGTTTTGGTGAACGAAAAAGGCGACATCGTTTACATCAGCGGACGCACCGGAAAATACCTTGAACCGGCAGTTGGCAAGGCAAACCTAAATATCTTTGCGATGCTTCGCGAAGGTTTGCGCAACGATTTCCCCATCGCATTCCGTAAAGCTGTCCAAACAAAAGAACCTGTCGTTTTGCACAACATTAAAGTTGGCACAAACGGAGGCACACAAAATATCAATGTTACCCTTAAGTGGATTGATAAACCGGAACCTTTAAACGGAATGGTAATGATTATTTTTAATGATTTGCCAAAGGTTCCGGATGCTGAACTTCAGAAAAAAAAAGGTAATAAAACCATCGTTAATATTACGCAATCGGAGCTTGAGACAGAGTTGCAGCATACGCGCGAAGAAATGCATTATACGCTCGAAGAAATGCAAACTTCGCAGGAAGAACTTAAATCAACCAACGAAGAATTGCAATCAACCAACGAGGAATTGCAATCGACCAACGAAGAACTTACAAGTTCGAAGGAAGAAATGCAAAGCCTGAACGAAGAATTGCAAACCGTAAACGCTGAATTACAATCGAAGATCGAGGATTATTCGAGGGTGAACAATGACATGAGAAACCTGCTGAACAGCACTGATATTGCCACCCTGTTTCTCGACAACAAATTACATATCAGGCAATATACCCCACAGGCAACAAACATTTTCAAACTCATAAAAAGTGATATCGGACGCCCCTTCACCGACCTAGTTTCTGACCTGATTTATTCTGAAATGGTTGAAGATACCGTCGAAGTAATCAAGACATTGGTTTTTATAAAAAAACAAATCCCAACAAAGGACGGACGTTGGTTTTCTGTACGTATCATGCCATACCGCACCTTCGAAGACCGGATCGACGGTCTGGTTATCACTTTTTTCAACATCACCGATCTAAAACAACTGGAAGCCAAATTATACGAAAACGAACAGGTGCACCAGTTGATTTTGAATTCATCGTCTGATGTAATCATTAAATTATCAAAAGATTTTAATATTCTGGAATTTAATCCCGAAGCAGAAATATTTTTCGGAAAGAAACGGAAGGAAGCTATCGGCCTGAGTTATATCCACCAGTTTGTTCCGGAAGCACTTCAGAAAAAGACTGAAAAAGACTTCCATAAACTGCTGAAAGAAAAGGTGGTTGGCAATTTTAAAATGGGGATGACAGCAGCCGAAGGAAAGGAGTGCGAAGTTGAATGGACGGTAAATCCGCTGATAAACAGTTTGCACGCTGCAACAGAAATAATTTTGATAGCGAAAAAGACGGAAGTCGGAAGTCCGAAGACGGGAGTCAGAAGTCCGAAGTCGGAAGACGGGAGACGGGAGACGGGAGACGGAAGACGGAAGACGGGAGACGGAAAGTCATCTGAAAAGTGATGGGGTTTTGCCCTGAAAGGGCAGAATATCAATAGCCCGGGGCAAGTGAGGAACGAACGCCACCCCGGGTTTAAGATGCGATTCGAAAACCGTCCGCGAAATGAAGCTGCACAAACCGTTGACCTCCTTTCGGACGGAATGGAACAGATTGAAAAACGAGTAAGCAGACGGAAGTCCGAAGATTAAAGACAGGAAACCAGTAATGAAAATAAATTTATAAACAGATGAAAAATAACCACATAGACACATAGTTCACATAGAAAAATAATAACTATGTTTTCTATGTGCC
>JAUYTA010000654.1 GCA_030695265.1 Bacteroidota bacterium | reverse complement strand
CTGATTGATGCAGAATCGAAACAACTGATCGAAACGCAATATGTGAGGGCCCTGGAAGTACTGAATAATCACAAGGATGGCCATCAGAAACTTGCTGAACTGTTACTTGACAAAGAAGTCATTTTCAGTGAAGATCTTGAGCATATCTTCGGTCATCGCACATGGGAAAAACCTTTAATGGTAAGTGAATCGAAAAAGGAGACACCCATTGAATTACCGGGGAAACCTGAAGTAAACGTTGAATCTGTACCCTTTTAATGGAATCAGCAAGAAATAATATTCTGGCCAAACTTAAGGCCGCGCAGGAAAAAAGAGGTGAAATTGGGGAGAATATCCCCGATTTCACCTCTCCTGTTTACCATGCCCTCAACGAATCGCTGGTTCAGGAATTTAAAACAAACCTCGAACTAATTGGCGGAAAAGTTATTCTGTGTGAAACGAAATCTGAAATTGCAACCCAGGTAAAACTGATTTGCGAAGATAAAAATCAGGATAAACTCTTCTGTACCGACCCAAACCTGCTAAAAATGCTAAACGGTTTGGTAAAAACCAATTCAGCAGAAAACGATTTTTTAAGCCTGAACACAGGACTTACAGGCTGTGAATTTCTGGTTGCCCATCTTGGTTCAGTTTTAATCAGTTCGGCTCAAATTTCGGGACGCAGGCTGAATGTTTTTCCTGAAACGCACATAATCATAGCTCACGAAGCACAAATAGTTGATTATTTAGACAACGCTCTTGAAAAGTTGCAGGAAAAATATAAAAATAAATTACCTTCGCTCATAAGCAACATAACCGGTCCGAGCCGCACTGCCGACATTGAAAAAACCTTGGTAATGGGCATGCACGGACCAAAGAACTTGATTGTAATTATTGCCTGTGAACCTTTTTAAACTATTTTACCATGGAAAAAGATTGGGTATGCGTTTTTCAAACCGGACAAAACTTTCAGGCTGAGATTGCAAAGGAAATACTTGAGAACGAAGAAATTAAATGTGTTATCCTCAACGAACACGATTCAATTTTTCCTTCAATTGCCGATATTGAAGTAATGGTACACAAAGAATTTGCAGAAAAAGCCACCGAACTTTTAAAAGAATTAATCAATTGAAGAAATTAGTAACTCGAACGATTACCGGAATCGTTCTGGTTTTAGTTATGCTGACTGCAATCATGGTCAGTAAATACAGTTATGCGCTTTTGTTCCTTGCAATAATTATTGGAGGATTAACCGAATTCATCAGCCTTTTTAAAAGTTCTGATGTTAAACCAAATAAGTGGTTTATCTATCTGATTTCCATCCTTTCGTTCGTTTCCTCATTTCTGGCAGTCCAGGGAATACTTGAATTCAAGTATTTTTTTTTAATCTTCCCGGCAATGCTGTTCGTAATGGCAGGAGAACTATTCCGTAAAAAAGAAAAACCTGCCGAGAACATCGCGGTTTCCATTTTCAGCATTCTTTACATCGCCATTCCGCTTTCACTCATCAATTTCCTTGTCTTTCCCGGCCAGCTTTACGGAAATGTTTATGCGCCAAAATTATTGATAGCAATCTTTGCATTGATCTGGACTTACGATTCAGGCGCATACCTTTTCGGCATTTCGATGGGTAAACACCGGCTTTTCGAGCGGATCTCGCCAAAAAAATCGTGGGAAGGCGCCATCGGCGGAACCTTAACAGCTTTGGTTGCAGCATTTGCAATTTCTATTTTTATTCCTGAAATACAACTCATTCAT
>JAUYTA010000767.1 GCA_030695265.1 Bacteroidota bacterium | reverse complement strand
GCATGTGGATCTTCAAGAGTGGTAGAAAAACCTTTGGGTTTATTGAGCAAAATATACACTTTGCGCTCCGGATTCAGGCGTTTCCCGTCAAACATGATCACATCGTCAAGGGTTACTTTTCGTCCGAGTTCTGTTACAACATCACCGTTTACAGTTACCAAACCCTAGCTGATGAGGTCGTCGGCATCGCGTCGCGAACAAACACCCGCGTTCGAAATGTATTTGTTGAGGCGGATCAATCCGTCGCCAACAGGTTCAGCAGCAGGCTCACTAACTGCGGGTTTCTTTTTTAAAGTGATTATTTTCTTTGGTAGTTCTTTCATAATTTCAATGTCCTTCCTCACGGTAAATTTTGTATTGTTCTTTAATGGCATTCCGAACATCGTATTCGTTTGAAATTTGGCTTAGTACACCTTTACTATTGAAATAAATCATAAAAGTGTCGGCCTGAAAATCATTCAATCCAGTTAGTTCCATTACCAACTCTTTGTTATAAAATTGGGATAGAAACTCCCATTTCTTTTCAGTAATGATGGCCTTTCGGGTCTCCCGTTTTTCGCGCTCGCGTTTGCTGGTGTAATATTGCAGAAAACTCACCGGATTAAAAACTGCCGCCAGCACCGGTGGTTTTTTGTTGTATGCGTCGCCACGAAGTTGCGGATCGATGTCAACCTTTTTAGCCACAGGAACGCCGTGCATATTAACTTTTTGCTGTTCGCCCTGAACTTTTACTTCAGGAAGAGCAAACCGGATGGGTTTGGCATACAGAAGCAATACATTCATTTCGTTGTAGTTGGCAGGGATACGAACGGTGGTTTTTGAAAAGCCAAGGGCCGAAATTGAAAGACTGTCGATGTTCAGTATATCCATTGTAAAACGTCCCAGTTCATCGGTGCTAACGCCGGTGTGGGTTCTGAAATTAACTACAAATGCAAACGGAACCGGCATTTCATCGTCCAGGTTCAAAACTTGTCCTTTCAGCTTGATGGGCATCGGGTCAATTTCTTCGGCCTCTTCCTGTGCAACGAGCTGTAAATGAAAAGAGAACAATATAAAAAACAGTAAAATGATCGTACCATTAATATGTGGACGAAAACAAACTAACCTGCTATTTTTATATACAGTGCTTTTCAACTTTGAACTTTTGACTTTAAATTCCTGATCAGTTTTATGGTTGTGACGACATTCAGGCAAAAGTAAAAAAATAGAACCAATAACAAGCCTGAAGTAACATTCGTTAACCGCTTTTAACAGACCTGAACAAAATAATACTCCGAATTAAACAGCTGAATGTTTGTATGCTGATTTCTCAATCAGATTGTTTAATTTAACGTATCCAATTTTCGTATTCATTCAACACAAAAAATGAAAGTTATGGCAACCAATTCCCGAAAAAGTATGAAGAGGCAAATCCTTTGGCCAATAGTTACTTTGCTGATGGCCGGATTGTTATATGGTGTGTATTACATCAATTCGCTACTTCCTATTATCACCGGTTATCCGGCCAAGTATTTGTGCTCGGCTGTTTTTGTATCGAACCGGCAACAGGCTGAAGTGGAAGCGATGGATCTGAATTTTTCGTTCATCAAATACACCAAAAACGAAGTTGATTTTCAGGATTCGAGCGTAACCAGTTCTTTTTTGTGGGGAAAATCGAAAGCCATTTGCCGCGACGGATTTGGATGCACGTTAATTCGCGGCACTGATGAAGCAGCACTGCGAAATATTAAATTTCCGAAGTTTCCGTCGGCAAACTACAGTCAGGATACGATTGCCTGGCCAATGGGAAATATACTTCCGGATAAAAATACCGGAGTTGACAATGTAAAATTAGAGCAGATCACAAAGAAGCTGATGGATGAAAATGGCTACAAAGGAAATGCATTCGCTTTTATGGTGGTTCACAAAGGTGTTCCGGTAGCCGAAGCATATAAGCAGCAGTTCAATGCCAAAACCCGTTTCCAAAGTTGGTCGATGGCCAAAAGTTTCACCAATACCCTGGCCGGAATCATGGTAAAAGAGGGTAGATGGGACATTGATCAGCCCATTAATATTCCCGAATGGCAAACAGATGGCCGCAAACAAATCACCTATAAAAATCTGATGTATGCAGAAAGCGGATTACTTTGGAACGAAGATTACGGCAACCGCTCTGATGTTACTGTGATGCTTTATTGCGAAAATGATTTTGCACGCTTCGTATTTGGTCAGCCACTGGAAGCCCCCGTTGGCACAAAATGGTATTATTCATCGGGAAATCCAAACGTGGTTACTTACCAATTAAGGCAAACTATTGGCAACGATCAGGAATATTATCAATTTCCATATGCCAGGTTATTTCATAAAATAGGGATGCCTGATGCCCTTTTCGAAGTGGACGCTTCAGGGACTTTTGTTGGTTCATCATACATTTATGCCACTGCCCGCGATTTTGCCAGGTATGGTTTATTGCACCTTCAGGATGGTGTTTTTAATGGCGAGCGAATTCTGCCTGAAGGTTGGGTTCCTTTCAGTACCAGTCCAAATACACAAAGCAAGGGCGAATATGGCTCACTGTTTTGGCTGAACAAATCGGGGAAACTTCCTTCTGCTCCTGATGATATGTATTGGTGTCAGGGGTACGACGGCCAGCGCATTTTCATCATTCCCTCCAAAGAATTGGTAGTGGTTATTTTAGGATTCTCGCATAAACCCAAAAATGAAATGAATTGTGACGCTCTTTTAGGAGATATTCTGGAAACAATCAATTAAATATTTCAGGATTAATTTACTTTTTAGAAACAAAAACGATGGCCTGATTTACCAATTTCTGATAGTTGGGATTGAACCATGAATTTTTATCGTGTCCGGGCTGAATATAAACGATGCGCGAATTTTCCTTTTTATGCGTCCAGCCGATTATCTTGCTGCTTTGCGGATGATCGGTTGTAAGTAATGGCGTAACGCCAGGCAAAACTTCGGTGTTTCCATAAACTTCATCTAAAATCTCAAAGTCTTTAATTCCTTTGGTTACCGGATGTTTTTGATCGGTTATTTTTACTGCGAAAGTCACATCGTGCTGATAAGTTGAGGTTTGCGGTGTGTTTTTTTCTTCGTGGTATTTGCCGCCAACAATGGTTTTATATTCGTCCCAAGCTTGGTAGGAGCATTGCGAATGATGGAGAAAAACCAATCCTTTGCCCGATTTCAGTAATTTATAATAGCTCTCTTTTTCTGTTTCGGAAATGGTTTTCGGCATATCGTAAAAAACCACTGCATCAAATGTTTTCTGATCAATTGTGCCAAGCTGCAGATTGGCTTCAGGATGTTTTAACTCGGTGTAGCTGATGTTTTGAAATGAATCAAACATCGCGAAAAACGATTGGTGGTCGAAACTATGGCCGCCGGTAACAACAAGAATATTCAACTTTTTTGCTGAAGTTGAAGTTGAAAGTATAATTAATAAACCTAATGTAAGTAATCGAAATAGCTTCATATTATAGTCAATTAAAACATCGCAATTACCTTTTTCAAAGCCTCGATAAACCTGTCAATTTCTTCTAAAGTATTATAAAAGGCAAAAGAAACACGCACGGTTCCCTGAATACCAAAATGATCCATCAGCGGATCGGCGCAATGGTGCCCGGTTCGGACAGCAATGCCGAATTTGTCGAGCATGGTTCCCAAATCGAAGAAATGTACGCCCTCCACATTGAATGCTATTACTCCTGATTTTTGAGACTGGGTTCCGTAAATCCGCATTCCGTTAATTTTGAGCAATTCGGAAGTCGCATAATTGAGCAACTCATTTTCCTGAGATGCAATAGTTTTTAGCCCAATATTTTGCAGGTAATCAATGGCCGCTCCAAAAGCTATTACACCGCTGATGTTGGGTGTTCCGGCTTCAAATTTATAGGGCAGTTCGTTATAGGTTGTGCCTGAAAATTTTACTTCTGAAATCATTTCTCCACCACCCTGATAAGGTGTCATTTTCTCAAGCAGTTCTTTTTTTCCGTATAGAACGCCCACGCCATTTGGCCCATACATTTTGTGAGCCGAGAAAGCATAAAAATCAACGTCCAGATCCTGAACATCGATTTTGAGATGAGGCGCTGCCTGGGCGCCGTCAACCAAAATATGGATTCCACGGGCATGTGCTTTCTCTGTAATCAATTTCACCGGATTGATGGTTCCCAGTACATTTGAAATATGCGCTACGGCAATGATTCTGGTACGATCAGTCATTAAAGCGTCGAGTTGTTCCACCAGTAAACGGCCGTTGTCATCAATTGGCAAAATCACAATTCTGGCCTTCTTACGTTCAGCCATCAGTTGCCAAGGCACAATGTTCGAATGATGTTCCATTTCAGAAACAATGATTTCGTCTCCTTCCTGAATAAAAGTCTCACCGTACGAAAATGCAACTAAATTGATGCTTTCAGTAGCTCCCTTGGTAAAAATAATCTGCTCCCGGTTTTCAGCATTGATCAGGGTTCGTACCTTTTCACGGGTATCTTCATAAGCCAGGGTTGCCTTATCTGCCAGAAAATGTGCTGCACGGTGAATGTTCCCATAGTATTCTGTGTAGGTTCGGTTCAACGCGTCAATCACCTGTTGCGGCCTTTGTGTTGTGGCTGCATTGTCGAAATAAACCAGTGGGCGGTTGTATATTTTTTGCTTCAGGATCGGAAAATCCTGTCTTATTTTGTTGATATCGAAACTCATAATTAATGCAATTATAGAATAAATAACAATTATAGTTTGAAAAGTTCCTAACTTTTGTTTTCTTTTTCGCGGGTAGCTCCGCTTTCATTAATGGGTTTTATTACTTCAAGGCTTTGGAAGAAGAGCATAATACGATCAATGGCAGTGTGTTGGCCTTTCCAGTATAGGCCGGGTGATAGTTCTTGTTCGTTGGTGATATTACCGTTCATATTCTTTGAGTTGCTTTTTAATAAATAGTTCCAATTCTTTTTTGTCGGGCAAAGCTACGAGATATTTCGAAACAAATACTTTTTGTTCAATTCCTGCTGTGGCAAACTCCACATGTTCTTGGTCTTTGTCGGAACAGAGCAATATGCCAACAGGAAGATTATCACCTTTATTCATTTCATACTTTTTATAGTATTCGATGTATGTGTTGAGCTGGCTTGCATGTGAATGGTGAAAACGTTCCATTTTAAGGTCAATCAGCACATGGCAATGCAGTATGCGGTGGTAAAAAACGAGGTCAATAAAATCATATTCATTATCAATGAGCACACGCTTTTGCCTTGCTTCAAAGCAAAACCCTTTGCCTAATTCGAGAAGGAATTCCTGCAAATGATCGAGAATGGCTTTTTCGAGTTCTTTTTCGCGAAACACATCGCTTTGCTTCAAACCAAGAAACTCGAAGATATAGGGATCTCTAATGATGTCAGAAAATTTGGGTTGAAGCTCATCGCTTTTTAAAGAGTTTAAAAGCAATTCCTTATTTTTAGATAAGCCTGTACGTTCGTATAGCAAAGAACCTATATGCCTCTTCAATTCTTTGACGCTCCATGTATTTTTTACTAACATTTCGGAGGAGTTAAATACTTGATAGTCAGTATTTGTATATTATAATTAAATAACACCAAACAGCTGATATTTAATGAATTAAGTTTATTAAAAAGTTGCACATTTCGACATAAGTCACTATCTTTGAAG
>JAUYTA010000753.1 GCA_030695265.1 Bacteroidota bacterium | reverse complement strand
AATCCGGCTCTACCATTATAATATTCACAATTCTCAGAATCAAGCTCTATTGCCTTTGAATAATCTTTTATAGCTTTATCCAAATTGCCGATTAGTCTATGAATGCCACCTCTTAATCCATAGTTAAATGCAATAGGATTTAATAATAAAATCCAGTTGAGTTTTTTAATCTCGGCATTATATCTTTTTGCATTAAAGTCGTCTTGTGCTTTCCGAAGTAAATATTTTAAAATCATGTTACGAATGTTCGTGTTTGTCTTTTTTACAATTGCTTACAACATTTGAATACCCCCCAATTGCGTATATTTTTTCTATATCCACAATAATTCTACTTAAATTCTAACGATTCCCAAATTTATGATATTCAATCCGAATTAAAAATTATCGTACAAAATATTATTTTGCAATTGATATTTATTTGTTCGGTTGAACTATGAGTCATATGATCAGGACAATACAATGTTTTTCGTTCTCAGTTGCCTCCTTTAATTTAGCTGATTTTAAAGCGCAACCTTTTTTTGAGTTGACACGTCTATGAAGATATCAACGTTCAAAAAACTGATCTTATGGGAAAACTTTTACTTATCGCACTGCTGCTATCGGGTATGATGGCCAGTGCACAGACCAGTATTACGGATGGAAATTGCAAAGCGGCATTCAAATATGCAGTTAACGACAAATTGATGTCGCCTGTACCTGCAACAGCCATTAATTTTTACGACACTTCAGAAGGAAAAGTAACTTTTTGGTTTTGGGATTTTGGCGAGGGAAATACCAGCACCGAACAAAATCCGATGTTTGTGTTTACCTACCCTTTAGAGAGTCCAAACTTTAAAATCAATCCTTACCGCACTGTCAGTTTAACCGTTCTGACTTCCGACACGTGTAAAAGCTTTTATTCCTTAACCATCAACATCATGGATGGAACGACTTTCGTGCAACCATCATGTAAAGCTGGTTTCAAGTATTATCAAACTGCTTATGATTCGATTGCAGGAACCGCTTCATTTCAGTTGACCAACATCTCAAAAGGCGAATCATTGAAATATTCGTGGCAATTCGACGATAGTAAAATCAGCATTGAAAAAGAGCCAATCGTAACTTTCGATCTCTCACGGCCCGATCGTAAAGTTTGCCTTACAGTTACCGGTCCCGATAATTGCACCGATACATACTGTGACGCAGTTTATCTCATCAATCCTGATCAGCCGGTTGACCCTGCCGATCCCAAACCGGCTGAATGCGAAGCAGTTTTCGGATATTCGGTAAATTACGATGTCAAAACTTTTGCCCCGGCATTGGTATTGGATTTCTATTCAAAAGCATGGCCCGAACCAACCGGATGGCACTGGGATTTTGGCGATGGAAATACTAGCAACGAAGCCAATCCGACCCATATTTTCAATTTTCCGATTGTAAAAGACAGTATTTTGGGAGATCCAAATCCTTTCAGAAAGGTATGTTTGACAGTGAAAACAACTACCGGTTGTGTTGCTTCCTGGTGCGAAACCATTGATATTTATATTACCGAAGTAAAACCCGATACAACCTACGTTACCGAACCGGGCAACATTTATACAATGCGCTACGAATCAAGCTTTCCTATCTATATGTCATCGTGTGCAGGTTGGGCGAAAGCTCAGGTTTACATGAACGATTCATTGATTAAGGCCGACAAATACGTTTGGTCAACCGGTGCCGAGGGTCAGGAAGTTAAAGGACTGTGCCCAACAAAAATGTACACGGTAAAAGCGGTAACACCTGATGGCACCTATGTTTCAGGTACCTTCGTATTCAATTCGGATGGTACAGTAACAGAAGCTCCTTATAACTGGTGGGTTACCGGAACTAGAGACAATCCATACATTCTGTTCGACATGGACAACAGAGACCTAACCGTTGAATGGCGTCTCTG
>JAUYTA010000743.1 GCA_030695265.1 Bacteroidota bacterium | reverse complement strand
TAATTGTAGTTCATTTGCGCATTTAGCCCATAAAAAAACGAGAACCGATCCGAAATTGATTTTTGTTTTTCTATCCCAATCAATATTCCACCATTAAGATGGCTATCGGTCGTTATAAACGTGTTGTATTGTTTCCCACATACTCTGAAGCCAAAGAGGTCGTCATAATTGATGTGACAACCTCTTTGTTTTTTTTAGGTATTTCCTTCTAATGAGTTTATTTTGCGTCGCATTAAATATAGACCGAGCGAAAATAACTTCGAGGCGATAGTCTGACCAACACCACCTGTACCAATAATTGCTACTTTCATGTTTGTTAGTTTTTAAGGTTGAAAATTAAATATTCATTTTTTTCATCAATTTGAAGAATAACAATTTGAAGAAAAGATTGTTTTGGACTAAATATTTATGTCAATAAGTCAGAAGAAATTTAATTATCCTGAAATTATTTCCGTATATCAACTCATAAACAGTCAATTTGTCTTTAACCATGGAATTTGTTCGCCAGTTGGCGGCTGAAAACTGATACTTGTTTCTTTGGCAAGCCATTTGATCAGCTCAAATCCTTATCTTTATTCAGGAAAAAATTAAAAATAGAATATATGAACTTCAACAATTTCACCATCAAGTCGCAGGAAGCTGTCCAATATGCTTTTACTGTAGCGCAGGGCAAGCAGCAACAGGCCATTGAAACAGGGCACATTTTAAAGGGTCTTTTTCATGAAGCTGAAAATGTAGTTGGATTTTTACTTAAAAAGCTGGGAGCGAACCCGGTGGTTATTCAGCAGGCGTTGGATCGCATTGTAGAATCGTACCCAAAAGTTACAGGCGGCGAACCTTATTTATCATCGGATGCCAACAAGGCGATGCAGAAATCCATTGCCATCATGCAGAAAATGAACGACCAGTTTGTTTCGGTTGAGCATATTCTGATGGGACTTTTGGAAACCGGCGATACCATCAGCCGGATGCTGAAAGATGCAGGAGTGGCTGTAAAAGACCTTGAAATGGCGGTCAAAGAACTTCGGAAAGGCGCCAAAGTGGATAGCCAGAGCGCCGAAGATAAATTTGATTCGCTCAACCGTTTTGCGGTCAATCTTAATCAACGAGCCCGTGATGGAAAGCTCGATCCTGTTATTGGCCGTGATGACGAAATCCGGAGAATACTTCAAATTTTATCACGCCGGACCAAAAATAATCCAATTTTAATTGGTGAGCCGGGAACCGGAAAAACAGCCATTGCCGAAGGTTTGGCACAACGAATTGTGCGTGGCGATGTTCCTGAAAACCTGAAATCGAAACAACTTTTTTCTCTTGATATGGGAGCTTTGATTGCAGGTGCCAAATACAAAGGCGAATTTGAAGAACGTTTAAAAGCTGTTGTAAATGAGGTGATCGCTGCCGATGGGGAGATTGTTCTTTTTATCGATGAAATACATACCCTGGTTGGTGCTGGCAAAAGCGAAGGTGCGATGGATGCCGCCAATATCCTGAAACCTGCTTTGGCGCGTGGTGAACTGCGCGCCATTGGTGCAACCACACTAAATGAATACCAGAAATACTTCGAAAAAGACAAGGCTTTGGAACGCCGTTTCCAGATTGTGAATGTGGACGAACCCGATACTTTGAGCGCCATTGCCATTTTGCGCGGACTGAAGGAAAGGTATGAAAATCACCACAAAGTCAGGATCAAAGATGAGGCGATTATTGCTTCTGTTGAACTTTCGCAGCGTTACATCACCGAACGCTTTTTGCCCGACAAAGCCATCGACCTGATGGACGAAGCTGCTGCCCGACTGCGTTTGGAAATGGATTCGGTACCGCAGGAACTGGACGAGATTGACCGGAAAATTATGCAGCTGGAAATTGAGCGGGAAGCCATCAAACGCGAAAAAGATGAAAAAAAGCTTTCAATTCTGAATGAAGAAATAGCCAATCTGAAACAGGAACAATCAAAATTCAGGGCTCAATGGCAGTTGGAAAAATCGCTGATAGATGGAATTCAGCAAAATAAACAGGAAATAGAATCATTGAAATTGGAGGCTGAACAGGCCGAACGTGCCGGTGATTTCGGGCGTGTCGCCGAAATCAGGTATGGCAAAATTCAGGAAGCCGAAAAGGAAATTGGCAGGCTAAAAGCAGAGCTAAACAGCCGTTCTGCTGAACATCTGATCAAAGAAGAAGTGGATGCCGAAGATATTTCGGAAATCGTTTCAAGGTGGACGGGCATTCCGGTTTCGCGAATGTTGCAGAGCGAACGTGAAAAATTGCTTCACCTTGAAGACGAATTGCATCACCGTGTCGTTGGTCAGTATGAAGCGATCCACGCGGTTGCTGACGCGGTAAGGCGGAGTAGGGCAGGGCTTCAGGATGAAAAACGCCCGATTGGTTCGTTTATCTTTTTAGGCTCAACGGGCGTTGGAAAAACCGAGCTGGCAAAGGCTTTGGCCGAATTTCTGTTCGACGACGAGAACATGCTGACCCGCATCGACATGTCGGAATACCAGGAAAAATTCTCAGTGACACGTTTAATCGGATCGCCTCCGGGATACATTGGATACGACGAAGGTGGTCAATTAACGGAAGCTGTTCGCCGGAAACCATATTCGGTGGTGCTTTTTGATGAGATTGAAAAGGCACATTCAGATGTTTTCAATGTGCTGCTGCAAGTCCTTGATGACGGTCGTTTGACCGATAACAAAGGCCGTGTGGCCAATTTCAAGAATACAATTATCATCATGACATCAAATATCGGTTCTCATCTGATTCAGGATCGGTTCGAAGAAATGAACG
>JAUYTA010000737.1 GCA_030695265.1 Bacteroidota bacterium | reverse complement strand
ATTCAACGCAATTCAAAAGCCAAGATTGAAATTGACGGCGGGGTCAATTTCGAGGTGGGAGAAAAGCTCTACAATGCCGGAGCTGATGTTTTGGTGGCCGGAAGTTTTGTTTTTGGATCGGAAAATCCTATTGAAACGATTGCTGCGCTTAAAAGATTATGAGTAAAAGCTGTACTGATCATTCTTATTAAATTTGGTTTTATTTGCCACATGCAATTCCTTTAATGAACAACCAGATGAACATCCACCGCATTTTGATGCTTTTTTCTTCGTTAAATTGAAAAACTGAAGTATCCTGAAACCCAGAACTCCGAATGCAGCTGCAATAATTATATATGCGATAATATCCTGAACCATAACTGTAATTTTAAATATTTGGCTGAAAACCAGCTTTTATGCCAATAAAGTTGCAATATTAAACACCAGAAAAGAGATAATCCACGCCACCGCAGTAGTATATACAACTGTAAATATTGCCCATTTCAACTTTCCTGATTCATTCTTAATTGTAGCTATAACACCGATGCATGGGAAATAGATCAATACAAAGGCCAAAAAAGAAAGTGCAACCGGAGTAGAAAATACCAATTCGCCCTTTCTTTCTCCTGAAATAAACCTTTCCTGCTGAAGTTTACTGCTCAACCCAACACCATCTGAATCATCAACCTGATACAAAACTCCCATTGTACTTACAATTATTTCTTTTGCTGGTAGTCCGGCCAACAGGCTGATACTCATTTTCCAATCGAAACCCAATGGATCCATTACAGGCTGTACAAAATGGCCAATCTGGCCAAGATAGCTGTTTTGTAACCGATGGCTTTGGTCAATACCTGACTGAATAGTCACCGAATCTGATTGGATACCTGCTGAAATTTCTGCTGTGTGCTCTCTCGGAAAATAGCCCAATGCCCAAATTATAACCACTCCTATAAGTATTACCCCACCAATTTTCTGAAGGTATTGTTGTGTTTTATCCCACATGTGTACAATAATGTTTTTCGCCGTGGGAAGACGATAGGGTGGGAGTTCCAATACAAAAGGTGTTTCTTTATTTCTGAAAATGGTTTTATTCAGCAATTGTGCTGTCAGGAAAGCAATTAATATTCCGGCGAAATAAATACTGCTCAATACCAAAGCCGGATGTTGCGGAAAAAATGCCGTGATAAAAAGCACATAAACCGGAAGCCGCGCACTGCACGACATAAATGGAATAATAAGCATGGTGAGCAAACGATCGCCGGGACTCCGCAAAGTACGGGTTGCCATTATTGCAGGAACATTGCATCCAAAACCCATTACCATAGGGATAAACGAACGTCCGTGGAGGCCGAACCGGTGCATGATTTTATCCATGATGAAAGCAGCCCTGGCCATGTAGCCTGTGTCTTCCATAAGAGAAATAAAAAGAAACAGGATCAGAATATTTGGCAGAAAAACAAGCACACTGCCTGTTCCGTCAATAATTCCGTTTATCAGCAAATCCCTGAGCATTCCGTTGGGCATCATATTCGAAACAATACTGCTTATCAAGGCTACCAGATTTTCAATCCAACCCATCGGATATGCACCCAGTTTAAAAGTTGAATAAAACGCGATAGAAATTAGAAATATGAATATCGGAAACCCAAAATAGGTATGTGTCAATATATTATCAATTTTATCAGACGGATTGATGACTTGTTTTTCTCTCTGCCTGTACGTTTCTTTCAGCGCCCCTGAAATAAACCCATATTTGGCATCAGTTATAACAGTCTCACTGTCTTCGTTGTACAATCGTTCAATCCGTCGGATTTCGTTCTGAGCGGTGTTTTTTATTTCAATATAGTTGGGATACGACTCCAATGAAAGGTCGGTCTGTTTGTCTCGTTCAAGAAGCTTGATGGCTAAAAATCTGGAGGAAATCTTGTCAGTAATCGGTTTTTCCAGCTTAATCTTAGTTCTTAGTTTCAGAATTGAATCTTCGAGTTCATCACCATAATTGATGTGAATATGGCGCATGATTGGATCCCGGTCTTCATACACTTCAACGATTTTATGCAGAAGTTCAGTAATCCCTGTTCCTTTAGAGCTTATAGTAGGAATAATCGGTATTCCCATTAATTTGCCAAGGCTCTGATAATCAAACTTCACCTTGCTTTTTAATAGCTCATCGTAC
>JAUYTA010000730.1 GCA_030695265.1 Bacteroidota bacterium | reverse complement strand
TCGATAAATGCTGGTAAGGTGCATCGCACCGGAATATTAAAATAAATACGTTCCTCTATTTCGATGAAGATCGTAACTAACTGACTAGCTGATCATAAAAACTTAAGCGCTTGGCAAGAACATTCATCGGATGACTTTTCTGTCATTGGTTGCCTGAAATTGCTATTTTTGCAGAAAAAAGTATGACTCCGTTTTTGCAGGCTGAAAATTTATCGAAGCGATTTGGCGAACAGTTATTATTCGAAAATATTTCCTTCACCATATTTGAACACCAGAAAATTGCCCTCATTGCCCGCAATGGCGCCGGGAAAACTACGCTCATGGAATTGCTTGCCGGGAACGATACTCCGGAATCAGGACTAATCACCAGAACCAGCGATATCCGGATTGCCTATCTCAAACAAATTCCTGAACTGGATGAAAATCTCACAGTTTTTGAAGCGGTTTTTCAATCGGGCAGCGAAATTGTGGAGACCATCCGGAATTTCGAACTGGCTTTGCGCCTGAATCACAAGGACGACATTACGAAATATACAGAATTGATGGAACACCATCATGCCTGGGACTACGAAGTGAAAGTAAAACAGATACTTACTCAACTGAAAATTACCGATTACGACCAACCGATTTCAGAACTTTCAGGAGGACAAAAGAAACGCGTGGCGTTGGCAAATGTGCTGATCAATGAACCTGATGTGCTGATGCTGGACGAGCCAACCAACCACCTCGACCTTGAAATGATCGAATGGCTGGAAAATTATCTGGAAAAAACAAAAATCACCCTGTTCATGGTTACGCACGACCGGTATTTCCTCGATCGCGTGTGCAACGAAATACTTGAAATGGAGGGCAATACGATTTACCGCCACCGCGGCAATTATTCCTATTTTCTGGAAAAACGGCAGGAACGCATGGAAGCGACGGCTGCCGGGGTGGATAAAGCCAGAAACCTGCTTCGCACCGAGTTGGAATGGTCGCGCCGGATGCCCCAGGCACGGGGAACGAAATCGAAATACCGCATGGAACGTGTGGACGACCTGAAAATAAAGGCGTCGCAAAACCTGAATGAAAACAACATTGAACTGAGCATGAATTCGTCGCGGATCGGGAATAAAATCCTTGACCTGGAAAATGTCAGTAAATCATACGATGATCTCTGCCTGATCAAAGACTTTTCATACAAATTTCAGCGGTTCGAAAAAGTGGGCATCGCGGGAAAAAACGGTACCGGAAAGTCAACTTTTCTGAACATTGTGACCGGAAACCTTCAGCCCGACAGTGGAAAGATAGAAATCGGGCAAACCATCCGTTTCGGTTATTATCAGCAAACCGGAATTGAATTCAATCCGGGTGATAAAGTGATTGATTGTGTGCAGAAAATAGCAGAAGTGATCAACTTCGAGGACGGACGAAAACTGACTGCATCGCAGTTGCTTACTACTTTTCTTTTTCCTCCTGATACACAATATTCGTTTGTTGAAAAGCTTTCAGGCGGCGAAAAACGTCGGTTGTACTTGTGCACTGTCCTGATGACAAATCCGAATTTCCTGATTCTGGATGAGCCGACCAATGATCTGGATATCATGACACTGGCCGTTTTGGAAGAATACCTTCGCGTTTTTCAGGGTTGTGTGATCATCGTTTCGCACGACAGGTATTTCATGGACAAAATCGTCGATCATCTGTTTGTATTTGATGGTGAAGGCAATATCAAAGATTTTCCGGGAAGTTATACGATATGGCGCAACAAACAATTG
>JAUYTA010000729.1 GCA_030695265.1 Bacteroidota bacterium | reverse complement strand
ATTCAACGTGTTGCAACCGAAACCGCGATTGAAAATTCAGTGACGATTTTCCACATCGAAAGTGATGAGATAAAAGGTCGTATTATTGGCCGCGAAGGTCGTAATATCCGTGCGCTCGAAGCTGCAACTGGTGTCGAAATAATTGTTGACGATACTCCTGAAGCCATTGTACTTTCAGGATTTGATCCGGTACGTCGCGAGATTGCCCGTCTGGCGTTACATCAACTGGTGACAGATGGTCGTATTCATCCGGCCCGAATCGAGGAAGTTGTTGAAAAAGTACGCAAACAGGTGGAAGAAGAAATTATTGAAACCGGAAAACGTACCACCATCGATTTAGGTGTTCACGGTTTACATCCTGAATTAATCCGCATGATCGGTAAAATGAAATACCGTTCATCGTATGGTCAGAATTTGTTGCAGCACTCACGCGAAGTAGCGAATTTGTGTGCGATTATGGCCACTGAATTGGGTTTGAATGCCAAGGCTGCCAAACGTGCCGGACTGCTTCATGATATTGGAAAAGTGCCCGACGACGAACCGGAATTGCCGCATGCAGTATTGGGTATGAAGTTGGCAGAACGTTTCAAAGAGAAACCGGATATTTGCAATGCCATTGGCGCTCACCACGATGAAGTGGAAATGACCAGTTTGCTTTCTCCGATTGTTCAGGTTTGTGATGCAATTTCAGGAGCACGTCCGGGCGCACGTCGCGAAGTAGTCGAATCGTATATCAAACGACTGAAAACGCTTGAAGAACTTGCACTTTCCTATCCTGGAGTACTGAAAACTTATGCCATTCAGGCTGGCCGCGAATTGCGGGTAATTGTTGGCAGTGATAAAATCAGCGACAAAGATTCGGAACAATTGTCGTTTGATATTGCAAAACGTATTCAGGACGAAATGACCTACCCGGGACAAATAAAAATTACAGTGATCCGCGAAATGCGGGCCATCAGCTACGCAAAATAAATAGGTACAAACTGCATTAATCTAAGGCCATTCGTCAACCGACGGATGGCCTTTTTTTCTTGTGGATGAACTGAAAATCGGATCACTTTACCTTATTATTCACCGATAAACCTAACAAATAATAAAATGGTCACCGCATTTTTAGAGTGAGTAAATTTATCAGCAACTCATTTATTTATTGAGGAACTGACTGATGACTATTTGTATTGCATCGTGCAATTTATATCGAAGTAAATCCTATTCTTTTCCTTTTTTTGTGAAAAGCGAAAGCGCAAATATTGATTTGTTTTCTTTTTCTTCCACCATAACATTTTTACCCTGCCATTTAAGTATATAAAATGGAATACTGGCCAAAACAAAACCTACAACCAACAGAAGCATAAATAGCATGTTGTTGCCGATTTCTTCGATAAGAATAAAGGAAAGTAATATTATCAAACCATTTGCAGCAATCATTATTGAACTTGCTGCAAGGTGGTGTCCTCCTGTTAATTTTAGCAAATTGTGATGAATGTGGTTCATGTCGGGTGAAAATGGTGAGCGTTTTTGCGAAATTCTGATCATAAAAACCCTCAGCGTATCAATAACCGGAACAATTATTATTGACAAGGCAATTGCACTGGAACCGTAAAAGGAAGTTGATGAAATTGGCGTAAACTCGATAAAGTGAATGGTAATTGAAGCTACAATAACTCCCAGAATAAGAGAACCTGTGTCGCCCATGAATATTTTATTGGCGTGTCCAAAAACATTGTACAGAAAAAAAGCGATTAAACTACCAGTTAAGCTAAAACAAGTAAGTGCATAAATGTAATCACCGGCAGTTAGAAACAACAATCCGAAAACGGTTGAAATAACTATCCCAATTCCGGATGAAAGGCCATCAATTCCATCGATGAGGTTTAGTGAGTTGATGATTCCGACAATTACAAAAACCGAAAGGAAAATTCCTGAAAAATATTCAATTTCGTGAATGCCCAATATGCCGTGAAGATTAGTAATCTGGTAATTACCAAGAATAACCAGATAAAATGCCATCAGGAGCTGAACGATTAGTTTTGCTTTGGCAGATACCCCAATGATATCGTCTTTCAAGCCAATGAGAAACATTACAAGAACTCCGGCTGACAAATATTTTAGCTCGTTGGTATCAAAACTGTTTAAAGAAATTAACTGGCTAAGTCTAAAACCGGCGAATATGGCAATTCCACCCAAAGTAGGAACAATGTGTTTGGCTGCTGAACGATGATTGGGAACATCAAACAATTTCTTGATATTTGAGACCTTAATAATCTTTGGAACTATAAAATAGACGATTGAAAAACTTATGGCAAGACTTAGAAAGATATTTATTTGGATGAGCATAGTCATAGTTTTTAATGCCCCAAAAATAGTCTTTTATTATTCCTCAACGTTAAATTATATGTTAATAAATTGACAAATGTCATGAACTGTCCGATTTTCGTGACGAACTGGTCATATTTAAGCATGAAACGCAAGAAAACTTTCAATCAGAGCCTTTTGGCGGACTCGAACCGCCGACCTGCTCATTACGAATGAGCTGCTCTACCAACTGAGCTAAAGAGGCAATATTTGGGTTCAAAGATAAAAGAAAACCATCCCCGAAGAGATGGTTTTATGATTTTAAAAAAAAACTTATTCAATTATCGATGGAATCTGAGAAGGATTATATTTTCCTTCTTCAAGTTTTTTCCTTATTTCAGCAAATGCTTTAATGGTATATTCCACGTCTTCCAATGTATGCAAAGCTGTTGGAATCAATCGAAGCATGATCAATCCTTTTGGAATAACCGGATAACCTACCACTGAACAAAAAATATTGTAGTTTTCACGAAGGTCCATTACGGCACTTGTGGCTTCTCCAACTCCGCCGGTGAAGTAAACCGGGGTAACACACGAATTTGTTGCACCTAAATCGAATCCCTGTTCTTTCAACCCTTTCTGTAAGGCATTAACAATAAACCACAATTTTTCGCGCAGTTCTGGTTTGGTGCGTAAAAGTTCCAGTCGTTTCAATGCACCGATTACCATGGCCATTGGCAATGATTTGGCAAACGTTTGCGAACGCATGTTGTAGCGCAAATAGTTGCAGATATCTTCGTCGCCGGCAACAAAAGCGCCAATTCCGGCCATTGATTTGGCAAAAGTTCCGAACAGAAGATCAATTTTATCGCTTACTCCAAAATGCTCAGCTGTACCTGCGCCTGTTGCTCCCATTGTTCCAAAACCATGCGCATCGTCAACAAGCAGACGGAAAGAGAATTCATCCTTGAATTTGGCAATTTCATCCAGTTTACCAAGGTCGCCCGACATACCGAAAACACCTTCAGTAATAAGTAATATACCGCCCTTTTGTTTTTCAGCCAGACGGGTTGCCTTTTGCAACATGTTCCGGAGGCTGTCCATATTGTTGTGGGCATACACAAAACGCTTGCCCATGTGCAACCTGACACCGTCGAGGATACATGCATGTGATTCAGAATCATAAACGATCACGTCATTGCGGCCACAAACTGCATCAATGATCGAAACCATTCCCTGATAACCAAAATTCAGCAGGAAGGCATCTTGCTTTCCAACAAATTCGGCCAGATTTTGCTCCAATTCTTCATGTTTGTTGGTTTGTCCCGACATCATGCGGGCTCCCATCGGGTAGGCAAGGCCATAATCCGCTGATGCCTGAGCGTCTGCTTCACGCACTTCAGGATGATTTGCAAGTCCGATATAATTGTTCAGGCTCCAAACCAACACTTCCTTACCTCTAAATTTCATTCTGGTACCTATTTCGCCTTCCAGTTTTGGGAAAGCAAAATATCCGTGGGCCTGTTTCATGTATTTTCCCAGGTCGCCCAAGTTGTTTCTTAATTTTTCAAAAATATCCACTTGATTCGGGTTTTAAATTAACATTGCAAAAGTAATTCTTTTTAATAAGTCTGCAAATTTGTTAATTTATACTAAACAGGATTGTAATCTGGATAAAACATTCTAATTTTCGCCCTTTAATTTTCGATAAAAATGTATATTTGCGCCATGTTAATGAAAATGAGAAATTTCACACCAATTGCTATTGTGTTTGTACTGTTGTTGAGTTCGTGCGGCGATTATAATAAAATTGTAAAAAGCACCGACTACGAATTCAAGTACAAAAAATCACTTGAATATTACGAAGCCGGAGAATTCGTGCGCTCGTCAACACTTCTGAAAGAATTGTTGAATATATACCGTGGCACCAGCCGTGCTGACAAAGTGTATTATTATTATGCCAAAAGCCAATTCGGCATGAAGGACAATATGATGGCAGGGCATTATTTTAAAACACTGGTAAAAGAGTTTCCGCGAAGTGAATATGCCGAAGAATCGCAGTTCATGGTCGGATATTGCTTTTATCTCGATTCGCCAAACCCTCGTCTTGATCAGCAAGTGTCGCAAAATGCGATAGATGCATTACAGTTGTTTATTAACTTGTATCCAAAATCAACAAGGGTTGAGGAAGCCAACAGGTTGATCATTGAATTGCGTGACAAGTTGGTTTATAAATCGTATGTAAGCGGAAAACTTTACTATGATTTGAAAAATTACAAGGCTGCAGTGGTTGCTTTATCATCGTCGTTAAAAGATTTTCCGGACACAAAATACCGCGAAGAACTAATGTACATGCTGCTAAAAGCGAAATATCTGCTGGCAGTAAATAGTGTTGAAGAAAAAAAGCGTGAACGTCTGAGTTCAGCTTTGGATGAATATTTTACCTTTGCGGACGAATACCCGGAGAGTAAATACATGAAAGAAGTAGAAAAATATCATTCTACCACAGCAAAATTATTAAATTATAAAGGTGATTCTAATTTATAGATAATATGGATTTTAAGAAAACAAAAGCAGAAACAACAACAATTTCAAGAGATTTAAGAGAATTGGAAACAAGGACCGGCAATGTCTATGAATCGGTAATGATTTTGGCAAAACGTTCAAATCAGATTGCATCTGAAATGAAGGAAGAACTAAGTACCAAACTTCAGGAATTCGCATCCTATACCGATAACCTGGAAGAAGTATTTGAAAATCGCGAGCAGATTGAGATTTCTAAATACTATGAACGCCTTCCAAAACCAACTTTGATTGCTTACGAGGAATTTGTAAACGATCAGATTTATCATCGCAATCCTGCAAAGGAAGCCCGCAACAAAGAATTGTAATACAAGCCTTTATGAGGCTAAAAGGAAAACATATCGTTCTCGGGGTTACCGGAAGTATAGCTGCTTACAAGGCAGCTTATCTTTTAAGGGGTCTTGTGAAAGAAGGCGCTGAGGTTCAGGTTGTGATGACCCCCGCAGCCAAGGAGTTCATTACTCCTGTTACCATGTCCGCATTGTCTGGAAAACCGGTTGCTTCCGATTTTTTTTCAGCCAATGATGGAACATGGTATTCTCACGTAGATATGGGTCAATGGGCTGATTTAATGCTAATTGCACCTGCAACGGCAGCCACCCTCGGAAAAATGGCCAACGGCGTATGCGATAATCTTCTTGTTACGACTTATTTATCGGCAAAATGCAAGGTGATGATTGCACCTGCAATGGATCTTGACATGTTCAGGCATCCTGCAAACCTTCGGAATATTGAAATTTTACGGTCTTTTGGAAATATCATTATCGAACCGGGCGAGGGAGAACTTGCCAGCGGTTTGCATGGAAAAGGCCGGATGGAAGAGCC
>JAUYTA010000727.1 GCA_030695265.1 Bacteroidota bacterium | reverse complement strand
GAAAGAGTTTCGGCAGTAACCGAACAATATTTTGCAGTCGGAATCTGATGGCGCACCAAAAATTCCTTGGCAAAATCCTTGCTTCCTTCGAGTTGCGCGCCAAGTTTCTGAGGGCCAACTACTTTGATGTGTTGGAGGCTTTTGTCAGCCAGAAAATAATCGTGTAATCCTTCGCACAATGGAACTTCAGGCCCAACCAGTACGAGGTCAATATGGTTGTCGAGTGCAGCTTTCTTCAATCCTTCAAAATCTGAAACGCCCACCTCAATGTTGGTTCCCAAAAGTGAAGTTCCGGCGTTCCCCGGTGCAATAAACAATTGGTTCAGTTTTGGCGATTGTTTAATTTTCCATGCCATTGCATGTTCTCTTCCTCCTGAACCGACAATTAAAATATTTATCATTTTATTCTTTTATTAAACGGAATCGCTTCGAAACGATAACCCTGTTCTTTCATCCATTTGATCGAAAGAGGCAGCGCTTTCATCAGGTTATTCCTTGCTTTTATTGAATCGTGAAACGTTATAATAGAACCTGGCCGCACAAAATCAGTCACATTTTTCAGCACCTTTTCAGGTTTTATGCTGTGGTTGTAGTCGCACGAAATCAAATCCCACATAATTATCCTGAATTTGTACTTCAAGAATTTGTATTGCGAATATTTTAACCAGCCGTGTGGTGGCCTGAAAAGATCGGAATCAATCAGTTCACCGGCTTTTTCAATGTTACTGAAAAAATCCCGATCGTTGTTCTTTAATCCCTGCCAATGGTTGAAAGTGTGATTTCCAGCCGAATGGCCACCTTTCAGGATTTGATTATACACTTCAGGATATTTCTGAACATTTTCGCCGACACAAAAGAAGGTCGCCTTAATATCTTCCTTCTGCAGAAGTTCAAGTACCCACGGAGTTACTTCAGGAATCGGCCCGTCGTCGAAAGTGAGGTAAACCACCTTGTCAGTTTTGTCCATTCTCCAGACAGCATCCTTGAAAAGAGAAGTAAAAAATCCCGGCAAACGAACCCTCAGATCAAAACACTTCATTATTTTAGTGAACTGTATCTTTCAATGTAACTGTTAAACGTGGCCGAAACTTCTTTCAGCAATTCAGGCTGATCGTTTCTGGTACAAATCATCGTTATTTCACGCATGAAATACAAGCTACGCTGGATGTCGTCGTCAACCGAATTGCGCATCGTCGGTTTCATTTTGAAATAATAATCCAGCTGTTCTTTATAGCTGTTCATCATGGTAGTAATAATTTCCTTTGCCTTTTCAGGTTGTCCGGCCTTAAAATAGGTTTCCGACATCAGCAACGAAAAGTAGTTGTAAGGAACTATCTTGTGGGGAATCAGCTCAATACCGCGATCGAGCACTTTGATTGCCTTATCGTTTTGTCCTTCAGCAACAAGCGATTCGGCCAAACGATCGAATGTATTGCGGATGTTCATCATCATCCGGGCGTTATTTTCATCAATGTAAACTTTCGGATCGTTCATGTTTCCCCACTTGAAGTTTTCCATGACATTCGCGTACATCAACCTTGTATTTACCATTCCGAACGAAATCCCATCGGATTGAGATTTTATCGGAACAAGTTTATAGGCAAGTCCTTCCAACTGGAAATAATCCTGAAGGTTCATGTATTTGTCGCGCCCAATTGTAATGGCAAAATATATCGGACGTTCCCAGTTATTGTTCGCAATCATGTCCAAAACCATCAATTCGTCTTTGGTAATGTAATGTTTGCCGCTCAAATCAATTGTAATGGTATCAACAATTTTGTCATAATCCTGTGGTTCAACCACTTTGTTCCTGATTACAGCCGCTTTGTCAACCACATAAAACAATTTTTTAGATGGAATATAGGATGCAAAATCAGCCTGTTCGAGTTTGGTACGTGGATTCTCGTCCTTTACAAAGTCGAGCGCTTTTTTAAGTTCTACAGATCCTTTCAAGCGCGGATCTTCCATCAGGTAAACCACATCGCGGTTTCCCTGCACGTATTGGTCGGCGGTAAAACTGATCGGAAGTGGTTCCGACTCATAAGCCTTGCTCTTCATTTGCCTGATGTACCAGTCGGTCTGGAAATAACTCAGGTTACATACCCTCACGTCAGTTCTAACTCCTTCCACTTCCTGGTTGTACCAAAGCGGGAAAGTATCGTTGTCGCCATTGGTGAAAATAATGGCATTTGGTGCACATGTATTCAGGTAATTGGCCCCGAAATCACGGGCAGTATATCTGTTCGAGCGGTCGTGGTCGTCCCAGTTTTCGGCAGCCATAAGTGTTGGCACCAGCAGAAGCGACAAAACAGTAGCAATGTCTGCACTGGTTGTGTCCGGAAGGTACTTTTTCATTCCTTCGTACAACGATAGCACACCAATTCCAATCCAGATTGTAAATGCATAAAAAGAACCGGCGTAGGCATAATCACGTTCGCGCGGTTGAAGCGGTGATTGGTTCAGGTACAAAACAATGGCTAGCCCTGTCATGAAAAACAACAGAAAGACAACCCACAAATTTTTACGGCCTTCAGCGCCCCGGTTGTACATGAATACAAAACCTATAATTCCCAAAATCAAAGGCAAGAGGTAATAGGCATTTCGGCCTTTGTTATTTTTAAATTCAGCGGGCAATGTTTTCTGATCGCCCAACCGCTGCGAGTCAATAAAGTTTATTCCGGTAATCCAGTTGCCGTTCATGATTTCGCCCTGACTTTGAATGTCATTCTGACGTCCGGCGAAATTCCACATGAAATACCTGAAATACATCTGATTTACCTGGTACCTGAAGAAAAAGACCAGGTTTTCACCAAATGTCGGAATTTGTATTGTTTTGGTTTGACCCTCTTCATCGGCGATTTGTACTTTCCGGCCTTTAATTCCTGCCC
This sequence comes from Bacteroidota bacterium, assembly GCA_030695265.1. Classification (GTDB taxonomy): domain Bacteria; phylum Bacteroidota; class Bacteroidia; order Bacteroidales; family Prolixibacteraceae; genus Aquipluma. The sequence continues at coordinate 299 of JAUYTA010000727.1, read as the reverse complement.
ATTGTTTGTATGCCTGAATGTGCGAATCCTCACGGCTGTACATGCGTGGGAAAAGCGTGCTCAGGTTTGAATCGAAAACCGGCTTTTGCCTCATATCGGCAATTACGTATTTCCCGTTTTTCTGAATGTAATAAGGTTTGTCGTCAACATAAGGTGTCCGTTTATCCAGCGGAGTGTTGTAATATCTGCCATGAATCAGCGGGCGGTCGCCATACTGCTCACGGTTAAGATATCCAAGCAATGCGAAAACATTGTCCGGGCTGTTTTGATCCATCGGCGGATTGGCTGATGAACGGATC
>JAUYTA010000724.1 GCA_030695265.1 Bacteroidota bacterium | reverse complement strand
ATTCAACTGGTGAAAGAGGAGAAAACCGGACATCAGCAGGTTGCTGCAGCAAATACAATCCTGATGCTCAGCAAAATTCTTTCGGTTGTCCGGAACCAGGCATTCGCCGGAAAAACCATTGAACGTACCATCAGAAAAGCCTGCCTGTATTTTAGGGAAAACTTAAATGCAAACGTGAACATTGAGCAACTGGCGACAGATTTGAATGTTGGCTATTCGTATTTCAGGCAAATGTTCAGGAAATATACCGGCATTTCACCAACGCAATATCATTTATCGCTCCGGATACAAAAGGCAAAAGACTTGCTGGTTTCTACCGATCAGAGTTTTAAGGAAATTGCGATCGACCTTGGATTTGAATCCTATTTCTATTTTTCCAGAATCTTCAAGGATAAAACCGGCAAAAGCCCGATGGAATTCAGGAAAGAGCATCAAAGGGAGTGAAATCATTTCTCCGGAAGATATTTCCAGAACCGTTTTGGTAAAAGCTGCCGGTGTACCTTGTCATTTTTTCGCTCCTGAATACAAATGCTGTGGTAATATTGTTTCCATAGTTGCTGAAAGAGCTTTTCATCTTCGGCCAACAAAGATGAATGAAGTTGTCCGTTTTGTGCATTGACTTTCAGATCGTCGAAAACCACCCGCGAGACATTTTTCAGGTCGTACCAGAAACCGTAGTTGCGTTTCAGGTCGTAAATAATCCATTGCTGATCGGCAAAGCGGTCGCGGAAGTGCGGAATACACAGCGGCAGCACATCGTACATTGGTGCAAATGATGCGTAATAACTGCCTTCAATGGTTTTCTGAAACCGCACAAATCCATTGATCCGGTGGGCTTCCTTGCATACTTTCTGGTGCAATTTATTGAACTCAACCACGACTGGCTCCGAAAAATTGGTCTCTTCGTTTTTGTTTGAATCGATTATCAGGCGTATGTAATTTGAAATCAACATCGGCGTGTCGGGCAAGTCGGCCAGAAAAACCCGGTAAATACGATGAGCATTTTCTTCCGACGAGTGTTTTACAATTCCTTTCCAAACACGTTCTGCTTTCCGGTCATCTGTTTCAATAGTATTGGTTGAAGCAAACAAAACCGGTTGACTTCCTTCACCAGTAAGTATTTCATCAGGAAATTGTTTGCGCTGGTAACTTTCAAAAACCAGGGTTAAAAGTCCTTCAAAAGTATTGTCAAAAGAGAAGATGTTCATGAACGAGAGGGTGTATTTACCATTTACTATTTACCATTTACTGCGACTGCTTACTGAGACTGAACATTGAACATTGCGACTGCCAACTGAGACTGGGACTGCCAACTGCGAATGACCACTGATCACTGTCTTAATGTCGGCATTAACGGATTAAATAACTTCAACTGAATAGCGCTGTCCGTTCCAATCGCTTTCTTCTCAAGCAAAAGCTGGCGGACGATTTCAGGTTTTAAATCCTGAACGTTCTGCGAGCGGAGTTCGGTGCAGGTGATAAAGAACCTCGCTCGTTTCATTACCACGCCCATTGTTTGCAGGTGCGAAGAATTTAGCCGGGTATGTTTTCGTGCCAATAGAATCAGCTGTACCGAATGCGTTCCGATTCCCGGAATACGAAGCAGCATCAACGGATCGGCCTTGTTGATGTCAACCGGAAACAGGTGCGGATTTCGCAAAGCCCAGGTCACTTTCGGATCGAGTTCCAGATCGAGATTCGGATTTTCGGCATTCACAATTTCATTGGCTTTGAAACCATAAAACCGCAACAGCCAGTCGGCCTGATACAAGCGGTGCTCGCGGCGGAGTGGGGGAGTATTCAGAGCCGGCAACCGGTTGTCGTAACTGTTTACGGGAATATATCCTGAATAATAAACCCTTTTGAGATCCCGTTTGCTGTACAAGGCCGATGATAGTTTCAGAATGGTATGATCCGTGTCACTGGTGGCTCCGATAATCAGTTGGGTACTTTGCCCGGAAGGACTGAATTTTGGCGCATTTCTGTACTTTTGTCGCTCCTCTTTTGCTTGAAGTATTCCGGTCGAAATTATTTTCATCGGTTCCAGCACACTCTTAAAATCCTTGTCAGGAGCCAAAAGTTTCAGGTTGTTTTCGGTTGGGATTTCGATGTTCACACTTAAACGATCGGCCCAGCGACCAGCATCAGCAATCAGTTGATCACTTGCTCCCGGAATGGCTTTCAGGTGAATGTACCCGTTGTATTTGTGTTCTGTTCTCAATAATTTGGCAACTGT
>JAUYTA010000723.1 GCA_030695265.1 Bacteroidota bacterium | reverse complement strand
AGGATAGTATTGGTCAGCATCTGATTGATTTGAGGAACATTACGCTGGGAGTTTCCGATTTGGAACTTCAGTATGAAAAAATAGCTTTTTTGATTACGCAATTTCAGTTAAACGATCACAAGGATTTTTATCTTGAAGATTTTTCGGCCCGATTTATTGCAACAGCCGATTCGATGAACCTGATAAACCTTCATGCCCTGACATCCAATTCAGAAATAACAGAACTGAACGTGATGATTGAGAAAAAGAAACGCGGGACCGAAATCGACCTGAAAAAGATGAAGGTCAACATGGATCTGAAAAAATCGAGGATCAGCCTCAAAGACCTCGGTATGATGGTTCCATTCCTGAAAGGCATGGAAGAAGTCATTGACGTTTCGGGTCAGGTTTCAGGAACACTGGCCGATTTAAAAGGAAAAAACATACAGATGAGTATGCGAAACAATACACAACTTGCTTTCGATTTATATTTGAATGGCTTACCCGACATTGAAAATACATACATGCACATCGACCTGAAACAATCATTTGCCGATTTCAATGATTTGAGCAAGGTTAAACTTCCCGATAATTTTCCACTTCAGCAACTGACGGTTCCGGCCCAACTTCTTCAGGCAGGAGTTATTGAATACAAGGGAAATTTCACTGGTTTCCTCAGCGATTTTGTTGCCTTCGGAACTTTCAGATCGAAATGGGGAGTTTTAACAACTGACTTGTCGTTTGTTCCATCTGACGGTGAAAAACTGAAAATAAACGGAAAACTGCGAACTGTCAATTTCAAAATCGGGAAATTATTCAAAACGGATTTATTGGACGGGATTACGTTTAACGGCGATATTAAAGGAATACTTAATCAGCAGACGCATAATTTTTCGGCCAAGGTTTCAGGTAAGATCGACAGCGTTTTTGTGTATAATTATCAGTACAAAAATATCCAGTTGAACGGTGATGTTCTGAACAAAAAATTTGATGGTTATTTGCTGGTTGACGATCCGAATTTGAAATTAAGGTTCGATGGTAAATTCGACCTGAATGTTCCGGTTCCGGTGTTTAACTTTGAAATGCAGTTAGCGAAAGCCGATCTTCGGGCGTTGAGATTTGACCGAAAGTTCAAACAATCGGAGGTTTCTTTTGCCCTGAATGCAAATTTTACAGGTAGTAATATTGATAACATCGATGGATTAATACATTTTACAAAAGGTACTTACCGAAATGAAAACGATTCTGTTTCATTCGATAACTTTGATTTGAAAACATATTATCAAAACGGACCTGTATTGCAGGTACGGTCTGATTTTTTGGATGCAGATATTTACGGGAAGTATGAATTTCACAACCTCCACTATTCTGTAAAGAAAATAATTGCCAAATATCTTCCATCTGCTGGTTTTACGTTTCCGGTTGAAGGAACGCAGAATAATTTTGATTTTAAGCTTGTCCTGAAGGATGTCAATCGTTTTACACGGGTGTTAATGCCTGATTTAATGATGGAACCGGCAACAATTGACGGGACTATTAATTCAGGAAAAAATACGTTGACAATAAATGCCCTGTTCCCGGAGATTCAATACCAAACTGCGGTCTTCCATAAATTTTCATTCAATATGAATGGGAATTCGAAACTGGACATCCACAATAAAATTGAAGAATTAAGTCTTGGTGAGAAGTTCAAAGTTTACAATCTTTCACTGATTTCGGAAGCTGAAAATAATGTGATGGATTCGAAACTGATCTGGAATAATTTCGATGCAGTTTCGTACAGCGGATCGCTGAATACGAGTGCAAAGTTTTTCAAACAAATGAATAGTCCGCATATTGAGATTTCGGTTAAACCGACCCGTATTTACCTTGCCGATACTTTATGGCAGCTCAATTCGGCATTGATAACAGTTGACTCGACACTGATAAAAGTGAACAAGCTTAAATTATCGAACAAAGGCCAATCCATTACGGTCGATGGTTCAATTGATAAAAATCAGGATAATAAACTCAATCTTATTTTTGATCAGATCGATCTGAATGTATTGAATAACTTTGTCGCAGGTGATCTGGCGCTTAGGGGAAGCCTGAACGGAAGTCTTTCATTTCTTGATGTTTATGAGCGTCCGTTATTTTTATCTGATCTGGAAATAAGCGGATTAAGCCTGCTTCGGCATTCGCTGGGTACTGCATCGGTTCAGAGCCGTCTCGATCAGTCAGCCGGAGAAATTAATGCAGAAGTGTTGTTGACGTCTAATGATAAAAACACCTTGCTTGCCTACGGAATTTACAATCCGGCCAAAGACAGTCTCTCTGTAAATGCGAATTTCGATCAGTTTTCATTGTTGATTCTTCAGCCGCTGCTGGGGACCAGTTTCAGCAACTTTCATGGTGAAGCTACCGGCAAAGTACGTGTTTACGGTAAACTGAATCATATTCAGCACAAAGGCGCTTTGTTTGCGTCCAATGCCGGACTGATGCTTTCTGAATTACAGGTCAACTACACCATGAACGACTCCGTAAAATTTGAAGGTGATAAGATTATATTTCCGCAGATGAGAGTTTACGATGATTATGGAAATTCAGGAATATTTAATGGTTCCATCCAGCACCGTAGTTTTTCAAACATGATTTATGACTTGTCCGTCAGATCAGACAGGATTATGGCAATCAATACCACATCGGCCATCAATCAGCAGTTTTACGGCAAAACCTTCGGAAGCGGGAATGTGCGGATTACCGGTCAGGGCACGAATGTTTTAATTGCCGGTGTTGCGCAAACAGAAAGAGGAACAGACATGAATATCTATTTGGAATATGCTGACGAAGCAAGGCAATACGATTTTCTGACTTTTGTTAACCCTGGAAACAAAAGTATGGAAGAAAAGAAGAAAACTCCTGTAATCAAGTCGAATCTGCAAATGAGGTTCGATATTCGGATTACTCCTGAGGCCAAAGCCCAACTGATTTACAATTCGAAAATAGGTGATGTGATACGTGCACAAGGTTCGTCAGACAATATGCAGATTTACATCGACAACAATTCAAATATCACCATGTATGGAGAATATACAGTTGAGCAGGGAGATTATCTTTTCACCCTGCAAAATGTGATCAATAAAAAGTTCGAAATTCAGCGGGGCGGCACAATACAGTGGAATGGTGATCCAACCAATGCAACTGTGGATCTCAATGCAATTTACCGGCTGAAAGCGTCGTTGAGCGAGCTGTTCGCTGACACGTATAATGATATTGACAGTCAACGGATACCGGTATTGTGCAAAATTGCACTTGCCAGAAACCTTAGCAATCCGGATATAAAGTTTGACATCGAATTGCCTTCAGCCGATGCCAGTACCAATGATTTGATCAGGCAGTTCATTAGTTCAGACGAAGATATGAACAAACAAATGTTATCGCTTCTGGTACTTGGCCGATTTTATGCAACCGGAGTAAATAGCAATCTTGCCGGATCAACGGCGTCCACAGCATTCGAATTGTTTTCGAACCAGTTTAGTAATTGGTTGTCGCAAATAAGCAACGATTTTGATATCGGGTTCAATTACCGTCCGGGAGACCAAATTTCCAATGATGAAGTTGAATTGGCACTCAGTACCCAAATGTTCAACAACCGGGTCAGCATCAACGGAAATATCGCGAACAACTCGTCGCAGAAGTTAAATGCCAATAACAATAGCTTGGTAGGTGATGCTGATGTTAATGTAAAACTCACCCGAAACGGAAAACTTCAGCTGAAAGCATACAACCATGCCAACAATAACCTGATTTACGAAACTTCGCCCTATACACAGGGAGTTGGTCTTTCGTACCGGGAAGATTTTAACGACTTCGAAGAGCTTTGGCAAAAAATGAAAAGTCTGTTTGGATTAAATTCCAAAAATAAAAAGTCTCTTTAGTTAATGTTAACGATGACGTCAATTTCCCAAAAACATTAAACAAATCGGCAATTAGCAATTCAAAGTTCTACTTTTGCAGCCCTCAAAAAAACAGTTGAAC
>JAUYTA010000719.1 GCA_030695265.1 Bacteroidota bacterium | reverse complement strand
ACGGTATAATTCCCAACGAACAAAAACCCGCTTAACAGTTTATGCTAGAAAAAGGAAAGGAAATGGGATTAATTCCAGCTAATAATCAATGATATACCAACTGGAACTTTAATAATACCGGAAGATGATCGGAGAATCCATCCTGGTACTTAAAACCGACATAGGTTCTTTTCGGCTTTACTCCGCCGTATTTTTTATCGGGCTCCAATAAAAAAGCAGCATCAAAAATTTCGGCTTTTATTGATGTCACGAAAGAACCACTTTCAAGAAAATAATCTGAAGCTATTAGCTGATCGAACACCTGCCATGAATACATATTTTTAAGGGTTTGAACCGGATGTGTCATCCATCTGAAGGAAAGATTAATCATTTCGCCTTTAACTTCAGGATTATCGTTTTTCACTGCATTTAGAATCCGTGACAAACTTTCATCTTCTGGTGTGTCGTTAAAATCGCCCATACAAATTATTTTTGCTTTCGGATAATCAGTAAACAATTCCTGAATTGACTTTTTCAATGTTTTGGCTGCCAAACCTCGTAAACGAACCGTTTCCATTATACCGCCATACCTCGAAGGCCAGTGATTTACAAAAACATGGATTGTGTCGCCATTGTTCAAGATTCCGCTAACCCGAAGGATATCCCTTGATTTAAATTTCGAATTGAGTGGATCAGTTAATGGAATTGCTTTATAATCAAAAGGTTTAAACAATTCAGACCTGTAAATAAATGCTACATCAATTCCACGCACATCAGGAGAATCTTTGTGAATAATCTTATAATTGAATTTATTGAGCGGGGTTTGTTTAACCAAAACCTCAAGAGCTTGCTGACTTTCAACTTCACAAAGACCAACTAAAATCGGGGCATTCCATTTTCCTGCAGCTAAAATAACCTTTGCCAAACGATCCGCTTTGTCATAAAACCGGTTATAATTCCATCTTCTGGCACCATCAGGAGTAAATTCATCATCTTGTGTCAGGGAATCATTTTCACAATCAAAGAAATTTTCGGTATTGTAAAACATGAAGGTAAACTCATCGCTCAATTTATTTGCCTGAGAAAAGCATTTGGGAACAATTGAGAAAATTATCAGTAGCAATAAAACGATGTGTCTCATATTGATTGGAAAAGCATGAAACGAACCAGCAATAAAATTCAGGAAAAATTATTTTGCTTTTTTCTCCTGACGTTCCAATGCGCCAAGATCCGGACCTTTATCGAGAAGACGGTCGCGCCCTTTCAAATCAGTTGGAACCAGCCGGCCAATACTCAGTCTTCCGGCATCTTTGGCAGGACTTAAAGTGTCGAGCTCGAAATTATATTTCTTGTAAGGATCGACAAACTTAGGATCTAAGCCTTTCAGTATATTGACAAAATGATCGGCATTTGATGTTTTGAAAGTATCGGCCACCTGAATGAGACATTTATCGAACTTGTAATTAAACAATGCTTCAGCTCTTTTACCAAGCAGAAGTTCGTTTCCGTCAATAATATTTCCGGCAATGAT
>JAUYTA010000707.1 GCA_030695265.1 Bacteroidota bacterium | reverse complement strand
ACGTATAATTTTTCGAAAAGGAGCGGCTTTTTAGTGGAAATCCATTCGTCGATATTCTGTGCAGAAAGTTGGGTAAAAAAGGATAACAGGAAAAGGAAAGCAGTAGTTAGTTTTTTCATTTTCTGTGATAATTAAGGAAGGTTAATAATTACCATAAATATAACGAACATAAAATAACAAATGCCCCATTCCTGGAGCATTTGGTTTAAAATTTATATTGTTGCACGTTATTTTTTATCCTTTGCATTCCAGTCCACCAGTTTGGATGGATAGAAACTGATATTCATGGCTTCCATACGTTCGCCATGGTTCGCTAAACGAACTTTATACTCATCCCAGTTGCGCAATTCGACAGGCGTCCAGCCAATTTCGGCATAACCAAGCAAACGTGGAAAGATCAGGTATTCAGCTTCAAAGCGGTTTGATACAGTCTCAGACCAAAGCGGCGCTTCAATACCAATAATGTTTTCCCTCTTAATTTCAGGAACCAGATTGGCCGGATCCCAGTTGTAACCTTTGTCAACTTCAATATAGGCTGCCCAATGCAAGCCGAACGTACTTAACGAATCGTACTGCATGTCGAGGTAGGCATTTTTTGCCGGAGACATCAGTACTTTTGCCCCTTGTTTAACGCCTTTGACTGCATTTTCGGCCAAAGCCCAATACTGTACAATTGTATTTGGTTTTAAAGTCGCTAATGCGATTTCGTCCCAACCAAGTACTTTTTTACCGCGAGCTTCCACAATGTCCTGAACACGGTTAATAAACGGTATGTAATCTTCAATTTTCGTAGCATGTGATTCGTCGCCACCGATGTGAATATACTCCCCGGGAGTTAAAGCTGCCAACTCGCGGATTACATCATCAATAAATTTGTAGGTAAGCTCTTTGTGCGTGTCCAGAGAACTGAAGCCAACCTCGATGCCGGTATATAATTCGGTTGCTTTGCCATTTTTGTTTAATTCAGGATAAGAAGCCAACGCAGCATTGGTATGACCGGGCATGTCAATTTCAGGAATGATGGTGATAAACCTTTCCTGAGCATATTTTACAATGTCGGAATATTGTTCCTGCGTGTAAAATCCGCCCGGACCGCCGCCAACTTCGGTACTTCCGCCATGTGTGGTAAGGTTTGGCCACGATTTGATTTCGATTCTCCAGCCCTGATCGTCAGACAAATGCAAATGAAATCTATTCATTTTATAAGTTGCCAGCTGGTCAATCAGGGTTTTAACTTCCTCCACTTCAAAGAAATGGCGCGCCACATCGAGCATTGAACCACGGTAGCCGTACTCCGGATAATCGCGGATCGTTCCGGTTGCCATTTTCCAGGGGCCTTTCTGTGAAGTTGCCAGCTCAACTTTTGAAGGCAAAAGCTGACGAATGGTCTGCACACCGTAAAACAATCCGGCTGGTTTGTTTGCCGTTAACTTAACCGAACTATCAGTAATAGTCAGTTCGTAGCCTTCATCTCCCAACTCTGCATCGTTTTCTGACAACGATAAATAAATACTTCCGGAGGCGGGAGCTTCGCTGGTTGTTTTTACCTCAATTCCCAATCCGGTTGAAGGATTCAGTTTATCGGCCAGGTATTGCCCAATTCTCAGTAATTCAGCAGATTCGCCCTGAACGTAAATATCCGTTTGATCGGTCAAATCGAATGAATCGCCTGTCGGAACAATTGAAACAGGTTTCGGGATAATGTTTGCTTTTGAAAGATCGGTTGGCGTGCAGGCCATTTGCCCAAACATAGCAGTTAAAGCCATAAAAGCCAAAATAGTGTTTTGTTTTTTCATCGGTGTGTTGGTTTAATTGTGTTGGTTTATAATTAAGTTTGAAGTTAAACGTTTTTTATTCAACCAGTTTTAAAATACGTGTTTTTTTGCCTATCCTGAAATTAATGATGACCAATGCAAAACAGGAGCTGACAATGATAAAAGCGCCGGTCATCTCGATGGTTGTAAACTGTTCATGAAAAATCAACCATCCTGAAAGCAGGTTAAAAACAGGAACCATCGACTGAAGCAACGATCCGGTGGCCACATTTACATAGCGGTATCCTTCGGTCATGAACAACTGCCCGATTGTGGCCACAATGCCAACCAGCACCAGCAAAAGCAACTCGTTCAGATTGCCTTTGGCCTGTGTGGCGCCTGATGGTATCAAAAACAACCAGAACCCGACAATGCACTGCGAAAAGAAAATGGCATAGGAGTTATCGCTGTCGTGCAGCTTTTTCACAAACACAACCGCCAGCCCGGTGGTGACTGATCCGGCAATGGCTATCAGTTCGTAAATTCCCATTCCGGCAAGCGACTCTTTTCCACCCACCGAGAGTAATACCAATCCGGCAAACGAAATAAATATGACTACAAACTTGATGGGCTCCACTTTTTCTTTCAGGATAAGCATACTGAATAAAGTTGCAAAAATGGGATACGAATAAACATACACAGAACCCTTTCCAACTCCCAGTTTTATAATGGCCAGATAGAACAGATAAACGGCAATACCGCCAACAATACCACGCCAGAAAAGATTCTTTTTGTCGTTAAACTTTAACTGAATAATTCCGAAAAGAGATAAAATTCCGAGGATGCCAAGGCCGATTGCAAAGCGGAAAAAGGTGGTTTGGTAACTGGACACATTGGGAACCGCTTTTACCAAAACAGCCATCAGTGCAAAAAACACAACCGACCCCAATGTTAACAGGATTCCTTTCGAATTATCCGACATACAAATGATTGAGAATTAGTAGTGCAAAACTACCAATATTATTGTGAACAACAGATGACAACTACCGGTCAATTTCAACCCCCTAATTCATAAAAAACCCCGCACTTGGCGGGGTTTCTATAATCTATTCTTCAGTAACAACAATCTTCTCAATTAAATCGCCCTGACGAATGGCGTCAATCACTTCGAGCCCTTCGTAAACTTTGCCGAAGCAAGTATGTTTGCGGTCGAGGTGCGAAGTATTGCGGCGACTGTGGCAAACAAAAAACTGCGATCCGCCTGTGTTTTTTCCGGCATGTGCCATCGACAAAACACCGCGATCGTGAAACTGATTTTCGCCATCCAGTTCGCAAGGAATTTTATAGCCCGGACCACCAGCGCCTGTGCCATTTGGGCAACCACCCTGAATCACAAAATCAGGAATAACACGGTGGAAAGTCAGTCCGTCGTAAAAACCACTTTTCGATAACTTGATAAAGTTCGCAACAGTTCCGGGTGCATCCTGATCGTAGAAGTTTACTTTCATGACACCTTTGCTGGTATAAATCTCTGCTTTGCTCATTGTTTTGAATTTAAAATGTGGGTGCAAAAATACGAATAAACTTACTTTGCGCAATGTTGTACCGGTGACAACTCCTTCTTATTTTCCATTGCCGTAAAGTGTTATTCTGATTTGCTTACTATCACTTGTAAACAGATATGTTTCATGTTTGGTTGACACTCATCAACTTAGCTCTTATTTGGTTGCATTGAACCTTATAAAATCCTTTTGCATTAATTTAAACATTGTCCCTGCGAAAAAGTCTCGAAACTCCTTGTTGTCATTGTATTCTTTAAATACCTCAAAGTTGGTTTCGATATGGTCAATTAGTTTTCGTTTTAAAACGCCTTCAAAAGTAATTTTTGCATTTTGCTCGTCAGAAAATTTGAAAGCATTTACAAACTCAGCATCATTTGCGACATCCTGCATTATTTCTTCGGTCATTTTATTAACCTTATCCTCGTTAGTAAAGGTCGTGCCGAACCTGTCATTAAATACTTTTACAATGTTTGAAAGGTATTCCATTTCAGGTTCCGCGGCTCCGCCTCTCATATCGCTTGGCATTGGCTTTAATTCGTCTCCTTGTTGCAATTGAATATTAAACTCACCTTCTCTCTGTAGTCGGTAACTGTCCATGTCAATATTGTCCAAAATGCCTTGTGCCAAATCTTCGTCACGTTGTCTGCCCAGTTTGTTTTGCAGATGATTTAGAAAAAGATACAGTCGTTCTAAATAGGGATTTACAAAAGGAATTATCTGTGCAAGGAAAACATATAATCGAACGTATGTTTTACATTTTGCCCTGAAATCGTCCTGCTGTTCTTCAGATAGTGAGGTTCTGAATATTTCTGCTGATTGGTCTAAAATGTAATGCAATTGGTCAACTGGAACATTGGTAACAATTTTTTGAGAAAAGTCTTGCACTTGTTCGGGTGTGTAAACCTGAAAAGCATCTATGGCATTTTGCAAGTCAAACAGTTTGTTCGGGTCAGTTGCTTCGCCTAAAATGGTGGTTTCAAAAAACGGATCAAAAGATTTCTTGATTTCTTCGGCATCATTGGCAAAGTCCAACACAAATGTATCTTTCTTGCCCGGTGTTGTTCGGTTAAGCCTTGAAAGGGTTTGAACTGCATTTACACCACCAAGCTTTTTGTCAACATACATGGTATGCAAAAGTGGTTGGTCAAAACCTGTTTGAAATTTATTTGCTACGATTAAAAAACGGTATTCCGATTTTTTAAACTCGTCCGAAATGGAAGCGCTTGAAAAATGATTTAATGCGGCTTCGGTTTTGCCGTCAATTTCTCCAGAAAATGCGACAATTGCTTTGTAAGGATTGCCATGACCAATTAAATAGTTATCAAATGCCTCCTTGTACTTTACTGCGTTTTTGCGACTACTTGTAACAATCATAGCTTTTGCCAATCCGTTTATCTTATTCTTACTGATTACATTATCCATAAAATGTTCAATAATTAAAGCGGTTTTCTTAGCAATTGCGTGTTCGTGGCTTTCTACAAATATTTTGAGTTTCTTCTCTGCTTTATTTTTATCGTATGCAGGATCATCTTCAATTTTCTTTAATAGGGCGTAGTAACTTTGATAAGTCGTATAGTTCTGTAAAACATCTAAAATGAAATTTTCCTCAATCGCTTGTTTCATCGAGTATAGATGAAAAGCCCTGAATTTTTCTTTCCCATTATCATTGTATTTCTCACCAAACAATTCAAGTGTCTTGTTTTTGGGAGTAGCTGTAAAAGCAAAGTAACTGGCATTTGACAGCATTTTCCTGCCCTTCACAATTTCAACAATCTCATCCTCGTCAGTCCATTCTTCTTCGTTTTCTTCTTCCGTTTCCTTTGAGAGTGTTTCATTCAATTTCCCTGCGGTGTTTCCGCTTTGGCTGCTGTGAGCTTCGTCTATAATGATAGCAAACTTATTACCAGGCAATTCGCCAATTTCATTTACTATGTATGGAAATTTCTGAATAGTAGTGATGATAATTTTCTTGCCTTCTTCCAATGCCGTTTTGAGTTGTTTACTACCTTCTGTAATGGCCTCTACAACGCCTTTTACTTGTTCGAACTGTTTAATATTGTTTCGTATTTGTGCATCCAACACTTTACGGTCGGTTACAACAATTACAGTATCAAAAACAGTGTTTTTGTTTTCCTTGTCAAACAAGCCGACCAATTGATGAGCCAACCAAGAAATGGAATTTGATTTTCCTGAACCTGCCGAATGTTGAATTAAATAGCGTTTTCCAGCTCCGTTTTCCTTGGCATTTTGCAAAAGACTATCAACCGAATCTAATTGGTGGTAGCGTGGAAAAATGAGTTTTTTTATTTTCTCTTTTTTTACTTTTCCCTGCCCGATCGGCAGGCGGGCATCTGGTAGAATCTTTTCGCTTTCTTCCTCAAACAACTGGACATAGTTCTGAATAATATTCGTTAACCGGTCTTTAGTTAAAATTTCTTTCCAGAGATAATCTGTTTTTATGCCAGATGGATTATTAGGGTTTCCTGCTCCATTGTTGTAGCCTTTATTGAAAGGCAGGAAGTAAGTGCTTTCTCCTTTTAAATGAGTTGCCATCCAGATTTGTTCACTGTCCACTGCAAAGTGAACCATGCAGCGACCTAATCGAAACAATTCTTCTTTTGGGTCACGGCTGCTTTTATATTGCTTGATGGCATCTTTTACCGTTTGTTTGGTGAGTTCATTTTTTAATTCAAAGGTGATAATAGGCAACCCATTAATAAAAACAACCAAATCCAATGAGTTTTCATTTAGGTTGCTATAATGAACTTGTCTTGTAACCGAAAAAATGTTCTGATTGTAATGGTTTAAATCCTTTTCATTCAGTATAGAAACAGGCTTGTCAAAGAAGAGTTTGAGCTTTATGTTATTGTCTGTAATGCCTTTGCGTAAAACCTCAATAATACCAAAGGTTTTGATTTGGTTATTTAAGCGATATAATACTTTGCTTCTGTAATTGCTGCCGTGTATGGCTTGCAATTTTATGACTTCTTTTTCTTGTGTGGAATGCAGGAAACTGAAAAGCAAATCTTCATCTACGCAGTCCACACGGTTGTAGTGGCTGAAATGCCTTTCTTCAAAAGCATTCACCAAACACAAGTGCTGGGTAATATGGACTTCTAATCCTTTTTCTGTTGTGTCGGTTAATTTGGGAGCAAAGTTACCTGAGGTATTATTTTCGTTTTCGCGTTGATAAAAAACTTCGCCTACCATTTTAATATGATCAATAAAATTTTGGTTGGTGAGTGTTTGAAAATCAACCAAGTCAACTTTATACGGCAGTGAGCTTTCTTCAAAATCGTTTTTCAGTCTCAGCAACACTTTTATATCAGGCAACCTGTTCATGATGGCAAAATCAATATCGCTACCCGGTTTGCTGGTACCTTTGGCACGGCTTCCAAAAATATGTATAAGCAAAACCTCCGGGTATTTGCAAAAAATACCATGAATGGTTTGTATATCCCTGTCGGTAAGGCCGAATTTACTTGAAAGATTATTCATTGAAAATATTTAGCTGTCCGTGTCCTCCTTCGGCTATAAAGAAATGATAAAGTTTTTGCAGTGCCGGATAAACTTCATTTCGAATAACTTCCTCCGATACCTCAAATTTGCTACCACTGTAATCGTGCGATAATTCATTGCGGATATCCAATCCGTCAATCAGAACCTGGCCAAAATCAATAAGTCCCGCATTTTGCGCTTCCCTGAGTGTATCTTTTGGCGATGGTTTAAAAACAAATCCCTTTTCTTCAAGGTAATCTTTCATTACTTTCCACGACAGGTCGATGGTAAACTCGAAGCGCTGGATTAATCCGTTGCGCTCCAGTTCGTTTAATTCTTCCTGCTCCATCGCTTCCTTTAGCTTTAAAAAAGCCATTTCAAAGTTCTGAAAGCGTTGTACCCACCGGATGTCTTTATTTTCCATATTGCAAATTTACCATTTTCCTATTATTTCATTTTATCGGTTTTAATACATTAACCATATTGTTCAGCTAATCTCTTTGCAATTTCAACAGTCTCTCTCAAATTCCTACCAGTTGTTTGGATTTGTAAAGCATATCTATTGTCTGATTTGAGATGAATTATATCCAATTTGCCATCTCTTGTGGGGTTTTTATAAAATGAATTTCCACCCCACTCAATTGACATTCCGTCAATAACATAAGGATAATTTTTAACTCTGTTCCATAAATCATTTAACTCCTTTGACCGTGGTGTGATGTCAAATGGATTACCTTATCATTCGGATTAATAGTGGTTTCGACTAAATTTAGTGTGCTTATATTCTCTATAAATCTAATAATTGAATTTTGAGTAAAACATTCTTTTGAATAAATATGAATTACATCGTCTTGTGACACTACTTCATCCTTTTCGATAATTATTTTCAAAGCATTTTTTAGCCATGCCGGACTACTTTGAAAACTTATTGCGAGTGTTTCACTTAAATATGCAGAAGTTAATCCCAGACACTTCTGTTTAGGGATGTTATTGTCAGAATCTTCGAAGTAATAATTTGCTTCAATAAACTTAGCTTCAATTTCGTCTTCACCTTCTTTTATGAAAGGTTGTACAAACATGTCATAAAATAGTTCTCTGTTTACTGCTGGAAAATCTTTGTCAAACATCCAATTATACAATGAATAATCGTTAGTTAATTTGATTTCATTAGTAGCAAAATGTGTTCTAATATTTCTAAATCCTTTTTTTCTGGCTTCCGCAACCGCTTTAGAGAATAGTAACATTCGCTCATTAGCTTGATACTTGTCATCCACTAATGGAGTGTGACTTATTTCATTAAATGCCAACTCCATAACTTAAATTAATTTTGAAATTTGGTTACTCCACTCATCTATGAAATCCTTAGGGTATTCGCTTAATGTTCCATTTATATCAACTTTAATTTGAGTGATTTTTGTAAACTGTTCTTTCTCTGTGGTAGTTTTCTCAAAATACATCACGTTCACTTTTGATTTATCCACCAAATTTTCTTTTACTGCTACTCTTATTCCGTTTAGTATATGGTCGCTGTGGGTTTCTACAAATAACTGTGCCCCGATACTGGCAGCCAGTGAAATGAGTTTACCCAATTCCGCTTGTCCCCTTGGGTGAATATGCGATTCAGGATTTTCTATTACAATTATTTTCCCTTCTTCTGCTGTAAGCAAGGCCAATACGATTGGCAAAACATAGGATATTCCAAACCCTACATTTTTAGGACGGAATGGGTTTGTCTTTTGGGTTCCGTAATCAAATTGATAATCAAGTATTACCTTGTTAACCTCAGGGATATATTTTGTATTGATTGAGATTCCTGGTGAAACCTCCTGCATCCATAAATTTAACTGGACTAATAATTTCGATGATGCTTCTTTTGGGTGTTTTAAATTCTCCTTTATTTCATAATCGGAACCAAAAACATTGATAAAGTAAGCAGCATATTCGCCTTGCAAACCAAGTTGCTTTTTATCGGCTACTGCAACGCTCGAAGCAAGGTAAATTTCTTGTGGCCCTATTCTGTCAGCCCCTATGTATTGAAATCTTTTTGTCTGTTCTCTAAAAAACTTCATCTGTTCTTTGGGGTAGCCATGCTCTGCAACAAGCTTTTCCTTGTCTTTTTGGTATTTAAAACTCCAAGTGAATTTTTGCTGATTATCAAAAATTAAGTCAAGAATAATTTTTTCATCAATGGCAAACTGATATAATGCATCCCTTCCTTGCCCAATTTGAGCCAATATTCCGTTTAAATCAATTACTCTTTCTTCAAGCTTGTCACTTTGCATCAATAGTAGCATAGTCTGGATGAATGAGCTTTTACCCATTCCATTAAGCCCCATTAAAAGATTTAAATTCCTTGTTTCAACACTTACTTTCTTCAGTGATTTGAAATTCTCAATCGAAATCTGACTAATCATACGTTATTGCATTAAAATTGAATTGAGAACATTTTTAAACTCCTTATGTCTTAAATGCACATTTGATTGCCCACCAGTTCCACTTGAAAGTGAGTCTTTAAATTTTTCCTTTATCGCTTTATGCAATGCATTTTTTAATTCATACCTTCTCTTAAGGAGTATTTCCTTTTTACTCTTGTCAAGTTTTGAAAAACTTACAGAAATGACTTCAAAAAGTGCTTTGTTTATTCTGTTTGGTTTAGGTTGTTTACTAAATGCATTCTCCCTGAAAATTTGATGCGATAATTTCATGGATTCCCTGAAGCCATTAGCGATATGTTCCTTTTCTGTTTCATTCAATTTAGAGAGTTTCACCAAAGCCCTGTTCATGAATGTATCTAAATCGTCTTCTTTCAAATATTCAGTTGTATAGTCCAGGAGATAAAAAGCCAGAAACCTGTTTACAAAGTCCCTGTCCTGCATCCTGTCAATGCTTATTTTTTTACCGGTAGCTAATAAAAAATCACGAGATTCAGCAAGTTCTTGTAGGAAATCCGAAACATTCTGATGCATGGCATGCCTGATTTCCTGACTTGAAAGTGTTAATCCTCCGGTATTTATTCTTTTGAAAATATTAAACTTTACATTTTCCTCTCCTTCTTCAAGAACATAGCTTTGAAGCTGTGTTTCATTGATTTGCCTTTGTTGAGGTCGGTCTAAATCATCCCATCCCTTTCTATTAAGCGGTAAATACTCCAATCCGGTTAACTTAAGATCTTTAGTTACCATAAATCTTTTAAGGCTCGTAAGTCTTTGTAAACCGTCAATTACCAGCCATTTATCATTGTCGCTTCCATCAAAATAAAACACTGGAAGGGGAAATCTGATAAGAATAGATTCTATGAGGCGGCTTTGTTGTTCATCGGTCCAAAGCCCTTCTTTTCTTTGAAACTTGGTTGACAAATCAATTTCCCCATGCCTGATTCTTTCAACCATAGCATCTACAGTAATAGTCTGCGGTCTTATCTTAATTTTGCTGGGATTAAAAGGCTGTTTCATTACATAACCAACTTCCTCTTCTTCGACTTTACGCATGAATTTAAAATCTTCGCTCATTTCGTTTTCACTTAATTGCCAAATTTACAATTATTTTCCCCATTACCGCCTCGCTTATCATTGCCTCTTTGTATTCCTTTATTAGCTCAATTTCTTTCTCGGCTTTGGCTATTGCAGTGTCTATGATGGCAGTTTCGGTTTTGATGTGTTCTACTATTTGCTTTTGTTCTTCGATGGGTGGAATTATTACAGGTAAATTTTTTAACAAATCTTGATTTAATGAAGCTCGCGTTATCAGGTTCATTTCTTTTACAAAAAAACTTCGATGCAACTGACACCTGAAATAATATTTTGAAAAACCACTATATAAAATGTCTTTATAGGGCCTAAATCTGATCAAAAATCCTGAAAATGTTGCATTTGGGATTGTTTGCATACAGGCTGAAGAAATGGCAATTTCTTCAACAGTTTCAGAGGTTCTGGTAAAAAAAACGTCACCTTCAATTACAGAATAGTTTTGTCTGTCATCTTCGGTTGAAACAACCGAACCCTCAATGATTTCAGGTATCATCTCATTATTATATACATCTCCATAACTCACAAATGGAAAGCCTGAACCAAAGAATTCTGCTCCTTTATTTATTCCGTTTTGACATTGTCCAATAAATCTCAATCGTTTTATTTCCCAATTTACGGGGATGTTACCTATCCAATCTATTCCTGAAAATTTATATTCTGCTTTTGAGTTTATTCCTTTAGAAATAAATTCGCTTACAATGCCATTTTTCTGCTCCTTCAACAACTCAATAAACCTTTTTTTCTTCTGAATGAATAGGTTTATCTTTTCTTCCTGTACTTTGATGTATTGCACAATTTCAACTTGCTCGCCTTTGGGCGGCACAACCGAAAAAAGGCTAAAAAATTTATCGGAGTATAAACGCAAACGGCTGTCGATAATACCTGTCGAGTTTCTACGAAACTCAGATTTAAATAAATTGGTGGCAAACAAATAGCCAAAATATTCAGGGTTGTTGTCGCCTTTAATCCTATATACACAATAGGCAGGGCTTGTCATGCCGTTGTAAGGTGAAATGCCCAAACTGCCGTTCCAAGCCAACATGATATTAATTACCAAATCATTTGCTTGCACCAATTTATAACCAACCAAGCTTTCGGCGTTGCTTAAATGATCGTCTTCATTTTCTAAACTTTCACGTTTTAGCGTAACGCCTGTGTAGTGCGAAACCGAAAGCAATTCTTCACTGCCTGTTTCACTTCGGCTATCCATTTCCTGAAACAGATTTTTAATGCGAAGCACTTCCCAATGTGGTGGAAACTCACCAAGCCAAGCTGTTTTTGTATTTTCTATTGCCGTTGCTATCATGCTTCAATAATTTCTTTTAGTAACCCATCGGTTTCCTGCTCAATAGCAAAAATATCTTTGGCAATGTCTGTCAATGCTCTTGGCGGCTGGTGTTTGTAAAAGTATTTGGCAAAGTTTATTTCGTAACCGATTTTGGTGTCTTTCTTTTCCCACCAGGCATCCGGAGCAAAAGGCAATACTTCACGTTCAAAGAATTCTTGTATATTTTCTTTTAAAGGAATGTTCTCGCTGTCTTTCAATTTTGGGTCGGGCTTTGGTTTGCCTTTTGTATCTTTTACAACCTTACACTTTTCATCTTTCAATGGTCGGTTCACGATAATTTGTGAGTAGCCAAAATCAGCATTGTCAAATATTTTGCTGTATTCGTTTTCTTCAAAATTCAGAAACATTTTTTCTATTACCGGAATATTTTCAGTCGAAAACTCCACACGTTTTTTTCCCAATGGTTTCCGCATTTTGTAATAGAATTTTTCTGAAGTGGCATTTATCAGTTGTACTTTCCCTTTGCGGTGTTTGGCTTTGCTGTTGGTGAAAAGGAAAATGTAAGTTGGTATGCCGGTATTGTAAAACATGTCGTTTGGCAATGCAACAATGGCTTCCAGCAAATCATTTTCAAGGATGTGTTTGCGGATTTCGCTTTCACCTTGTCCCGCATCGCCTGTAAACAAAGCCGAACCATTGTGAACCGAAGCAATACGGCTTCCGAGTTCGGTGTCCTTCATTTTACTAAGCATGTGCAAAACAAACATCAACTGTCCGTCATTCACTCGGCTGGTAACGGCTTCTTCTTTATAGCTGCCTCTCAGCATAAAGCGTTTGTCAATGATGGCTCCTTTGGGACCAACTCCCAATGCTTTTTTATCGGGTGCCCAGGTTTTACCGTATGGTGGATTGGTAAGCATGAAATCAAACTTCAAATCTTTGTCAAATCCGTAAGCGCTCAATGTGCTGCCGTAAGCAATTTTGTCGGGGTCTTCGCCTTTTATCAGCATATCGCTTTTGCAAGTTGCATAAATAAAGGGTGTGCTTTCTTGTCCGTACAAATGAACCGTTGCACTGCTTTTAATCAATCCGTCAGGATTGAGCATAAAGTTTTTTGCAATGGTCAACATTCCACCGCTACCCACACAAGGGTCGTAAATTAAATAAGTTCCTTGTTTAATTTTGTCCTTAACAGGCAGGAACACAAGGTGTGTCATTAAATCAATGATTTCCCTTGGGGTAAAGTGTTCTCCGGCTTCTTCGTTGTTTTCTTCGTTAAAACGACGCACCAAATCTTCATACACATAACCCATTGCCAATGGTGGCAATTTGTTGGGATGCAATTCAATTTTTGGAGAGCAGAATTTTTCAATGAGAGAAAACAAAATATCAGCCTCGTCCAATGTTTCAATTTCATTTCTGAATTTGAATTGCTTGATAATGTCCTGCACGTTCTCGGAAAAACCATTCAGATAGTTTTCAAAATTGCTTCTCAGGTTTTTAGGATCGTCAAGTAGTTTTTTTAAAGTAAACTGTGAAGTATTGTAAAACGCCAATCCTGAACCATGTTTATTGTTGGTTAGCAAGCTGTCAAGGTTTTGGAGTTTGGATTTGTATTCGTTAAAGGTTTTTAAAACCTGTTCTTTCGTTGGTTCTAAAAGTAAATCCAGTCTGCGAATAACCACCATCGGTAAAATAACATCTTTGTATTTCCCTTTCTGATAGGTGTTAACAAGAACATCATCTGCAACAATCCAAAGAAAGTTGATAATGGGTTGCAGTGATTGTGTATTTATGCTCATATTTTAAATTTCTTTTTTTATCGATTCTCAAAAATACAGATTTTTGTTGCAATCGAGCGGTGTGTGGTCAGCAAAATTGCAGCTCTTTTGCAAGCCTTTGGTTTTAGCGTCGGAACGTGCAGGCTTGCAAATTCCTGCCTGTGGCAAACAGGTGCTGCAAGCGGGTTGGGGGGTGCTATTACCGTTTCCTAATTGCCCTAAAAGGGCAATTAGGAAGGAAAAACAAAATAAATTTATTTTGTCTGCACCAACCTGTCAAAGAGCTTTTTTTTAATACCATTTTTAAAATTTCCTGTGATACTGTCAAGTTGCAGGTCCCCATACACTTGCAGCCAACTAAGAAACAGCAGAGAACCCACCGTACTTTTCTGAAGCATTGATTGTTTTCTACTCGCATTCCCTGTATATTTACATTTTGCTTTTGGGAGGGTTAAAAGTACGTGGTTATGTTTACAAATCAAAACCATTTATTGTTTTTTTACCAACTTAATTGATCTTAAAATTTCTTCGGGGCAAATTATCCATTTATAAATATTGCAACACGGATTGTATCGGGTTAGGATGTTTGTTCCCTACAATGCTTCCCTTTTCGATGAATTTCTAACCACCAAACTGGTTTTCATCTCGATTTGACGGGGAGGCGCAGTTGGATGTTGAATACGTTCGAAAAACAATCGTGCGGCTTCCTGTCCGATTTCGAAAGTAGGAAATGTAACGGAAGTTAGCGAAGGGTCAACCACTGTGGAATGAAATTCATCGGTAAATCCAATCAAGCCAATATCGTTTGGTATGTTCAATCCAACCTGTTTTATTTCTTTCATTGCCGCAAAAATGACCGTGTCGTTAATTCCCAAAATGGCATCCGGATGATTCTTCAGATTTAGAAGTGATCGCGTTGCCAGCGAAGCATCTTCAGTACTCAGATTGCATTGGGCGACCAATTCCTGATCAAATGGAAGATTACAATCCTGAAGTCCCTGCAAGTATCCATTATATCGTTGCTGAGAAATGCTTAGTTGCTCCGGCCCGTTGATGTAGGCAATGCGGCGGTAACCGTTTTCATAAAAATGACAGACAACCTTTCGGGCGGCTTCCGAATTGTCGGCAACCACATTTGGAACCTCGTCGGTGCGGCACACACGGTCGAAAAAAACAAGAGGTATTTCGTTATTGACCAATACGTCAAAATGATCAAAAATTTTGGTTTCCTGGCTCAGACAAACAATCAGCCCTTCAACCCGCGTCTGCAGAAGATTTTTCACTGACTCAACCTCTTTTTCATACGATTCGCTCGACGATGAAATCAGGATAAAATAACCATTTTGTTTGGCAACATACTCTATTCCGGAGATGACTGTCGAAAAAAAGTGGGTCACCAAATCCGGGACAATCACACCGATCATGCGTGTTTCCTGTCTCAGCAAACCCATTGCAAGCGGATTGGGCGTGTAATTTCTGGCGCGTGCCAATTCCTGAACCTTCCGGGTCATTTCACAACTGATGTCCGGATGGTTCTTCAACGCCCTCGAAACTGTTGAGATGGAAACATTCAGTTCGGTTGCCAGATCTTTTAACGAAACATGCCTTTTGGCCATAAATTCGGGTTATTAAAACAAGAATTGAACATGCAAATCTAAGTGATTTTTATTCACCACAGATTCACAGCTATTGAAGTAAATAATGAGTGACTTAAATTCTCGCTAATGCAAACAAAAAAAAAATGGAACGCGGATTTCCACTGATATAGCGGATCTAAAACGGATTTCAATTCCGACAAGTCGGAATGATTTTCAGTTATTTATGATCTTATCATTCATGCTTGCATGAATATAAATCAGTATTCAATCCGTTTAAATTATTTTCAGCGTTTATCCGCTTAATCCGCGGGAATCCG
>JAUYTA010000697.1 GCA_030695265.1 Bacteroidota bacterium | reverse complement strand
ACATAAGCTGCAATTACTTTAACCTTTGCAGATTCAACAAATTTGGATATTTCCAGTTCGCCAAGCCCGACATAATGAGCCAGATGCCCTTCTATTGTAGAAGTCGCGAAATTTCTTTCCGATGCAATTTCCTGAATTGACTTTCCGCTTTTGAACAATTCGTAACTGATTTGTTTGGTGTCCATTGCTGCTTTTTCGGCTTCTTTTTCGGCGCCAATTGGCAAATCCATTCCTTTTTGTTTTCGGTAGGCAATCACCATTTCAATTATTTCCTTTCCAAATTGCTGCAACCGTGCTCCGCCCATTCCTTTCACCGCCTTTAGTCCAGCCCTTGACGCGGGCAAAACCTGAGTAATTTCGAGTAGTGTTTTCTGCGGAAGTATCCGCGCAATCTCAACATTCAGGATACGAGATTTTTGATCGCGCCATTTCTTCAGTTTGCTGTAAAATTCAGGATGCATGGTAAACGACGACGAACTGGCTGTTGGCTGTCCTTTGTGGCTTGTTTCAGGAATCTCGATGGCTGCCTTCGATTTTGTTTCGAGGTAAGTTTTAATGCTGAACCCTTTTTTGCACAAATTGAGACACACTTTTTTCGTGTGTATTTCTTTCCTGAGTTTATCGACGGCATCGTTGATACTTTTGCGGATGGCTTTGTTGTCGGTATCAAAAGTGACTTCCGAAAAAGCCTGTTCGATAATGGTAAAAAGTTTTCCGGAGAAATAGTCGGAGGCTTTTTTTACCCGCTCCTGAAGTTGCTGGTTTTCCTCGGCATTGGGCGCAGTGGCGATCAGTTGCCTGATTTGAATTTCGAACTTCCCGGCCACATTAATAAGTTCGGTTTGCAAAGGTATTGTCATTCCCTGCAGATTGGTTTTCAGGTTACCAAGTAATTGAGCCGCATGTTCTTCCCAAAGTTTTAGCAAGTATTCAATCTGGCGCTGCATCGACTTAAACTCAAACAGGTCGCTTAGCAATTGCTGCACATATTCCTTGCGCGATTTTTCAAGTTCGGCAGGACCTGGCTGGTTTCGTTCCACATCATCGGTAAACTGGATGACTGTGGTGTCGTTTTTTACGCTGTAATCGGCAATTGGCGAACTTAAAACCAATCCCTCGAGGGTTTTGCAACGGCTCAAAGCCACGTAAACCTGACCATGTGCAAACGATGCACGGGCATCAATAATCGCTTTTTCGAAGGTGAGCCCCTGGCTTTTGTGAATGGTGATGGCCCACGCGAGTTTCAGCGGGTACTGGATAAACCTGCCAATCACATCCTCTTCAATTTCCTGGGTAGTTTCATTCAGCGCGTATTTTGCATTTTGCCATTCCACTTTCTCCACCTCAATTGATTCGGCGTCACCGGGGCAAAGTACCTCAATTTCATCGTCAACAATGTTGATGATTTTACCGATTTTGCCATTGTAGAAACGCTTTTCGGGCGACAAATCATTTTTGACAAACATCACCTGCGAACCAACTTTTAATTCCAGCTCCGGATCAGTCGGGTAAGAGTACTCCGGAAATTCGCCTTCTATTTTGGCCATGAATTTATACGATTTGGTTTTCAGCTTTCCAAGTTTCAAGTCGTTGATTTGCTGCGACTGGTAGTTGTGAGTGGTAAGTGTAATGTAACCTTCCTTTTCTTCAGGATTAAAACCCGGAATGTATCGTTTGTTTAATTCCTGAAGGGTTGCCTCGTCCATTCGGTTTTCGCGCACTTTATTCAGCAAGTCGATAAACCGTTGGTCGCTTTGGCGGAAAATATGATTCAGCTCAATTCCGGTGAATTTAGATCGCTGCAAAGCATGACTACTGAAGAAAAAACCTGTTTCGTAATAGGGTTTCAGAATGTTCCAGTCGTCGTCTTTTATTACAGGTGCCAATTGTTGTAAGTCGCCAATCATGAGTAACTGCACGCCGCCAAAAGGTTTGTATCGGTTTTTATAGCGGCGCAAAACTTCGTCAATTCCATCCAGAATATCGGCGCGCACCATCGAAATTTCGTCGATTACCAGCAAATCAAGACTCCGCATAATGTTGATTTTTTCGCGGCTGAAACGTTTGATTCCGGCGGCCACATTTCCATCGGCAGGAACAGTTACAGGTCGCAGTTGGTCTGGATTCTGCGGTATTTGCGGACCGAACGACATCTGGAAAAACGAATGAATGGTAACTCCACCAGCATTAATCGCCGCCACGCCAGTCGGTGCAACCACCACCATCCGTTTGGGTGACAGCTTTTTAAGGTTACGCAGAAAAGTAGTTTTTCCGGTTCCGGCCTTCCCAGTCAGAAAAATATTCTGGTTAGTATATTGCAGAAAATCAAAAGCAAGCTCGAGCTGCGGGTTGGATTGGTATTGCATGGTAGTTGGTTTGTTGCAAAGGTTTTATTTGGCGAGTGAAGTTAATGCAAGACGAACTTTTTCTTTGTGTTCAGATCCTATTTGACCCATTTTTAATTCAACCAGTTCTTTTTCAAGTGTTGCAATTTTATGAACCCGAATGACAGATGGAAGCTTTAATCCTGATTCGATAAGATTTTGTATTTCGACATCGAAATCAGAACGATAAATTTTACTCGTAATTCTGCACACAATTACATCTCCATCACCACAATCGTTGATGATTAAAGCTGGCCTTCGTTTAAATGTTAAGCCATCGGTAAATGGGAATCGCAATAAAACGACTTGTCCGAATTTCAAATGTTCCATTGCTAATAATTGTCATAGATTGAATCGGAATCGGCATATCCATTGAGGAATTGCGCTGAAGTTAATTGCTTTAATTCGAGATCGGTACTTGCATCAGAATCGTCAAAAAGTATGATTACCTGAACATTCTTCTCAACTGTATTCCGAAGTTCTGCCTGAATTTTTCGAGGAATCAGAATATGGTTTTTGCTTAGTTTTGATTTAAATTCTATTGCTTTCATGATTTTTCAATTTCAACAAATATAAAGAATTCCAGACATATAAATTGTTTGCTTCGATTTGTTATTTGGCTTTTCCCCTAACCACTTTGGAAATAAAATTTGATTTTCTATCTGATGATATTTAGTTTGTCAGGATT